>JANXNM010000855.1 GCA_025354065.1 Synechococcales cyanobacterium 340R_concoct_173_sub
TGGCATCAGCGGCCTCAACAACAGCCGGAAATCCACGCGTTTCAATCATCCCAACCGCGATCGACATGATTGTCTCCTAATGACTTGCTCTCAATACAATAGAGGTCAGTCTTACCCTTGGCAATATAAAGTTTGATGATAGTTGTAAATTAGTTTCATTAATATTCCTAATAGTTCTTAACAAAGTTAGTTTAGGGATGGTCTCCAATGACTCGAAATACTGCTCTTGGATGCTAGTCTCAAGCACTCGCTATAGATCTTAGACATTTTAGTAAATCGCCTATTAACGGTAAGGTAGAGGATAAGGCTGTCGTTCGGAAACGATCGATTTGGCCTGTTCCATCGGTAGGATCGTTGAATGTATCAGTTTCTCCTGGAGACGAGCTGGTTGATTCCAGTGTATGGGTTGGTTGGAGCCTTGCTGAGCTTGCCTTGGGCGACGGGCTTGATTCGCGATCGGGGGCAGCGTCTGGCGGCTTACCTAAATATTTTTATGACCTTAGTAGCGCTGGTGCATGGTACATTAGTATTTACTCAAGTGTGGCAACAGCCTGCTTATCAACTGGTTTTACCTTGGTTCCAGGTGGCGGATTTCAATCTGACCTTTAACATAAATCTGGATTCCGTCAGCGTTGGGGCGATGGAGTTGATTACAGGGTTAAGCCTGTTGGCGCAGATTTATGGTTTGGGATACCTGGAAAAAGAAATATCACTGGCTCGGTTTTATGGACTGATGGGCTTTTTTGAAGCGGCGATGGGCGGTTTGGTGATTAGCGATTCGTTGTTTTTGACCTATGGATTGCTGGAGATGCTGACTCTCTCGACCTATTTGCTGGTGGGCTTTTGGTATGCGCAGCCGTTGGTGGTGAATGCGGCACGGGATGCGTTTTTGACCAAGCGAGTAGGCGATATTTTGTTACTGATGGGTGTGGTGGCACTGTCCGTGTATGCCGATGGCCTGAATTTTGAGACGATCAGCCAATGGACCCAAACAGCAGAACTTACGCCACCCGTCGCCGCCGCATTGGGGTTAGCGTTAATTGCAGGTCCAACTGGAAAATGTGCGCAGTTTCCCTTAAACCTATGGCTAGATGAAGCCATGGAAGGGCCGAATCCGGCATCAATTTTACGGAATTCAGTGGTTGTGGGTTGCGGAGCCTATGTGTTGATTCAGTTACAGCCCATTATTGTCATGTCTTCAATCGCACAGGATGTACTGATTCTGTTGGGGACGTTGACCGCGATCGGAGCCTCCCTCGTGTCACTGGCTCAGATTGACATTAAGCGAGCCATGTCTCATTCCACCAGCGCCTATTTAGGGCTTGTGTTTATTGCTGTGGGGATGCAGTGGACAGATTTTGCGCTGCTGCTGCTGCTGTCCCACGCGATCGCCAAAGCATTAATTTTTATGAGCGTGGGTTCCATTATCCTCACCACGTCATCGCAGGATGTGACGGAATTGGGTGGATTGGCCCGGAAAATGCCTATGACAACCTTGGCTTACCTCACAGGAAGTGCCGGGTTAGTGGGAGTGTTACCGATGGCGACCTACTGGGCCATGTTGGATGGGATGAGTAAGTTTTGGACCGATGCACCTTGGGCGGTGGCCGTGATTTTGCTCGTGAATGGGTTGACGGCGATTAGCTTGGTGCGGGTGTTTCGGCTGGTGTTTTTGGGCGATGCGACTCCAAAGACAAAACGATCGCCTGAAGTGCCTTGGCAGATGGCGATGCCCATGGGCGTTCTGGTGGGAGCGACCGCTGCACTGCCCTTTGTGTTGCTGAAACTAGACCTGCTCCCTGTGACTAGGGAAATCAATTTTACGGCGGCGGCGCTGTTGACGATTTCGGGCGTTGTCGGCATTAGCATTGGCAGTTTGATTCAGCTTAATCATGTCTGGCTTCGTCCGATTCAAGCGCCACTCCGGTTTGTGCAGGATTTATTGGCCTACGATTTCTATGTCGATAAATTTTATATGGTCACAGTCGTGTGGGCCGTGCGATCACTCTCTACTTTTACCTCATGGTTCGATCGCTATGTGGTAGATGGGGCGGTGAATTTAGTGGGATTTGCGTCGCTGTTCAGTGGCGAAAGTCTGAAGTACAGCGCCTCGGGTAAGTCTCAAGCCTACATGCTGACGATTTTATTGGGTGTTAGCTTCATTGGATTGTTTTTGTCTTGGTCGAAGTTGATTTTGCCAGGAATTTAGGAGTGTTGGGATGCTGTTAAGTGCGTTAATTGTGCTGCCCATTTTGGGGGCTGTAGGGGTTGGGTTTCTGCCGTTGAATGGCGGGCAAGTAAAGACGGCGGCCCTGACTTTAGCGAGTGTTTTGTTTGGGCTAACACTGGTGCTGATGGTTCAGTTTGATCCGACGATCGCGGGATTACAATTTTTAGAAAACTTGCCGTGGCTCTCGGAGTTGGGTCTGGATTATCGGCTAGGCATGGATGGGTTGTCGCTGCCGTTGGTGGTGCTGAATGGACTGCTGACCTTGGTTGCGATTTACATTACCGAGCCGACGGTAACACGTCCGAAGTTTTACTATTCATTAATTTTTCTTCTGAATAGCGGGGTCGTCGGTGCATTCTTAGCGCACAATTTATTGCTATTTTTCTTATTTTATGAGCTTGAACTAATTCCGTTATATTTACTGATTAGTATTTGGGGCGGCGCAAAACGCGGCTATGCGGGCACGAAGTTTCTGATTTATACTGCTATTTCAGGAATTTTGGTATTGGCTGGATTTTTAGGCTTGACCTGGCTCAGTGGTTCGTCATCATTTGACTATAATCCGGCCTTAAGTCAGGGATTGCCCATCGGACCTCAGCTTTTCTTGTTGGCTGCGATCGTGGTCGGATTTGGGATTAAGATTCCGCTGTTTCCCTTTCATACTTGGTTGCCCGATGCCCACGTTGAAGCCTCGACTCCCATTTCAGTCCTGTTGGCGGGTGTGTTGTTGAAATTGGGCACTTACGGCTTGCTTCGCTTTGGTCTTGGCTTATTCCCAGAGGCTTGGATGGTAGCGGCTCCGTGGTTTGCGAGTTGGGCGGTGGTCAGTGTTTTGTTTGGAGCTTTGGCCGCGATCGCCCAGACGGATATGAAAAAAATGGTGGCCTATAGTTCCATTGGGCATATGGGATTTGTGTTATTGGCGGCGGCGGCAGCGACTCCGGTGTCGATGGTGGGGGCAATGTTTCAAATGGTGGCCCATGGATTGATTTCGGGGTTGTTGTTTGTGTTGGTTGGGTTAGTTTATAAAAAGACTGGAACGCGAGATATTACGGTGCTGCGGGGGTTGTTGAATCCAGAACGCGGCTTACCTATTGTCGGCAGTTTGATGGTGTTGGCGGTGATGGCCTCGGCGGGGATGCCTGGAATGGTTGGGTTTATTTCTGAATTTTTGATTTTTCGGGGAAGTTTTGCTGCCTATCCGGCGCAGACATTGCTTTGCTTAGTGGGGACGGGACTGACGGCGGTGTACTTTTTGCTGTTGGTGAACAATACCTTTTTTGGTCGCTTGCCATCGCAGTTTTCAGATCTACCGATGGTCACCTGGGCCGAACGATCGCCCGGTTTGGTGTTGGCGGTTTTGATTGTGGTGTTTGGCTTAAGTCCGGGTTGGATATCGCGCTGGACGGAAGTGACGACGATCGCCTTGGTCCGAGATTTTCCGATTGTCAAGCATCAAATCTTTTTACAGGAGGCTCCCCAAGATACTCCGACGCTACCTTCATAACGTTAACAAATAAAACTTGTGCCTCTGTTTTTGTTCGATCAATATCATTTAAAAATTCATTATGACCACCAAGCCCCTAAGTCCGATCGTGAATCATCCGTTTGAATCGATTGTTCAGCGATTCTCCGTTGGAGATGGACTGCTTCCGGAATCGGAGACAAATTTATTGGAAGTGATGGGGATTTTAGAAAGTTATGCTCATGTAATTCGGGCCTATGAAATTAATCTTCGATATATTGCAGATCAGCAGTTTTTAGTATTGTTTCCATTTTTTAAGTACATGAATGGTGACGTGACTTGGGCGCGGTTGCTTCAACATTGGCAACACAATCGAATTAATTATGAATTCGCTGAGTATTGCATGAAAGGAATGATGTATCACGGTGGGGGTGGGTTGGATGCCTATCTCGATAGGCCAGAATTTATTGCACTGGCGAACCGGGCGATCGCCGCTAAAACAAAGACAAATTTCTTAGTTCAAGGGTTCAATACCCTATCGCCTGATTTTCTACTCGAACAAGTCCGACAGCTTTGTTACTACCGCGTATTAGGTCAGTTTTGGGATGTTATGGCAGACCTGTTTTTTAACTTGGCCGATCGATATCATCAGGGTAAAATTACGTCAATTCGCGATGTGATTCATTTTGTCAAAGATGGTCTAGTGGCGGCGGCGGCAGTTCCGATTTATTACAGTGTTGATATTCAGAGTGAGTCCTACGACATTATTCCTAAGTCCGCTGGATTGACTTTTCTGGTCGATGCCGCAATTCCGTATGTCGAGTCGGTATTTTTCCGATCGCTCCCCTTCATGGGAATTTTGTCTTATAACGCTCAAGCTCAACAGCTTCCGGCAGAGCAATCTGAGTTTGTCTATGGTGTGTTGTATGCGGATCCGATTCCGGCTGGAAGTGCAGGGGTTCCGCCGAGTTTGCTGGCCCGCGACCTAATTCGTCATATGCCAGATTACTTACTAAACCACTACCGCACCTTTAGTCGAGGTGAGACTGATTTGAGTGTGAAGTCTATTATAAGTTTTCAGAAGTCTATGTTTTGTGTAACTAGTGGCACAATGATCGGACTAGCACCGCATTCAATCGATAGCACTGATCCAAAAGATAAAGCGGAAAATCGTCAACATTTTGTGGCTTGGATTGATCGGTTGATTAATAGCCAATCGCAGTTAGAAGAAGTTCAAAATTAATTTGAGTGCATCTTAAATCTAACTTCATGCACCCAAATATGCTTCTAAAACTTTATCGTTAGTCTGAATTTCTTCGGGAGTTCCCACGGCCAAATTTCGACCTTCTGCCAATACCCAAACCCGATCGCATAGCCCCATAATTACATCCATATTATGTTCAATAATCAAAAATGAAACGCCTTGACGATTCCAATATTGGATATATTCACAAATCTGATTAATCAAAGTTGGATTTACGCCAGCAGCAGGTTCATCTAATAAAATTAGTTCAGGTTTTGTCATCATGGCACGACCAATTTCTAAGAGCTTTCGTTGTCCGCCCGACAATCCGCCCGCATAGTCATTCGCCTTCTGAATCAAGCCAATAGAATCTAAAATTTCCATGGCCCGATCGCGTGCTTGTTTCTCCTCTAGTGCAATGCGTTTCGGCTGAGTCCAGACATTCCAAAAGGTCTCACCCGTTTGGTTTTGAGTTGCAAGCAAAAGATTTTCTAACACCGACAGTCGGGACAATGCACGGGCCACTTGAAAGGTTCTCACCATGCCTTTACGAGCAATCCGATGGGGTTGAAGTTTGTCAATTCGATCGCCCTTAAACTGCACAATCCCGTCATCAGGGGTAATGAAATTAGAAAGTAAATTAAAAAACGTTGTTTTCCCTGCTCCATTCGGGCCAATCAGTCCAGTAATGCTGCCGTAAATAACTTCGAGATCTGCCCGATCGACCGCCTGTACACCGCCAAATGATTTGACTAATCCCGTTGCCGATAAAATTGCAGACATCGCTCTTCCTAACCCTAAAAAATAAAAATAACTCTAAAAACGTAAACCTATTTTCCCAAGGTCAACTCATCACGATTGCCCAACAACCCTTGAGGCCGCCACACCATTAATCCAATTAACAATAGACCGATAAACACCATCCGAAACGCATCGATTTGGGACGTGGGAACCATGGGTAACAGCTTACTTAAATCCCGCGTTAAGGTTGTGTAAATCCAAAAAATAGCCGCACCGATCGCAACCCCAGGATTACTACCCGCCCCGCCTAAAACCATCAGAATCCACACATTAAAGGTCAAATCAGACTTGAAATTATCTGGGTAAACATTGCTCTGTTGCCAAGCATAAAACGCACCCGCAATTCCCGTAATAAACCCGCCAATCATCAACGACTGAAGCTTATACGAAAACACATTTTTGCCCAATGCCTTCGCCACTTCCTCATCCTCACGAATCGCCTTCAGCACTCGTCCCCAAGGCGATCGGACCAACGTCTCCACCAACAAAAACACCAACGCCGCCATCAACACTGAACAAAACAAAAGACCATTCACCACTTGATTATCTTTAAAGTTCAACATCGCGATCGTCGTCACCACGTCTGCCCGCACCAGAACCAACGCCCCCACTACTGTCACCGCCGTAAGCCACACTTTATTCTTCGATTCCCGTACCGACACCAATCGCCGCCGACACCAATGACCCAACTTCCACAGCGCCAACCCAAACACCCCCGTCAACATCAGCACCATGCCATACCGCGTAAAAATGTCTGGACGAAAATTAGCCAAGGGCAACGGGAAACCATTAATTCCGATCGCACCGGGTTTTCCATCCACCAATGATTCATTATTAACCACCAACCGAACCAGCTCTGCCGCCCCGATCGTCACGATCGCTAGATAATCTTCCCGCAATCGCAAGGTCGCAACCCCCAATCCTAACCCAAAAATCGCCGCTACCAACCCACCCGCCACCATCGAAACAAACAGCGGCCACCCCGTCATACTCAACACCACCGTCGCATAAGCCCCCACCGCCACAAACCCCGCCACTCCAAAATTAATCAACCCAGTAAAACCCCACTGAAGATTGAGACCCAGCCCAAGCATGGCGTAAATGGCAATATTTGTGATGAGGAATGAAAGGTAGGTCAGAATTCCCGAATCAAAGGAGAAGAGATAACTGAACATGGGCGACCCGAGGAAATCGTTATAATTTGAGAAAAGTAAGTTACCAAGGCGTACCTTGTCATGGTAACACCGTGAAATTCACGCAATCCTTGGGCATTCTAGCCTGTAACTGCCCACCATTTTTATCGCTCTCTGGCCTGGTATATGGAAGCTCTGCGCGATCGTGCTCACAATTTATTAAATATTCTCACGGATGACGAACTCGTCACCATGTGGGCCTTGATGCAGACCCAGTTTTATGACTTATATATGATTAGTGCAGTGCAGTCGGCCAAGGAAAACTTCAAGCCAGGAGATTTGTTTTCTCGGGAAGAAGCTCTAGCCATTTTGACCGCACCTTTGTCTACTTTCCTTTTTGATGACGCACCATGACTGCTACTCCCATTATTCCAGGTCGAGGCGGCCTCCTGTCTCCATCTGCCTTAGAGGTTCGCTATGAACGATCGTTTATAATCGACTTAAAACTCATTTCAACTAGCGGAGTGCGCGATCGGATCCGCCAGTTTGTGTTTAGCGATTTTTTCGAGACAAAGCATTTGCAATATTTACCTGACTTTCGGCCCATGGGAGCAACACAAATTTTTTATCGGTTTACCTTAGAAGAGCATCTGATCTGTATTGA
>JANXNM010000870.1 GCA_025354065.1 Synechococcales cyanobacterium 340R_concoct_173_sub
AAAACGACT
This sequence comes from Synechococcales cyanobacterium 340R_concoct_173_sub, assembly GCA_025354065.1. The sequence goes on from JANXNM010000870.1 coordinate 10, forward strand.
GGTAACGGCGGTGGAATTTTCCAGGGAAATACCGGTGTTCTGAACGTTAGCAATACAATTTTCAAGAACAATAGCGCAGATTTTGGGGGTGGAATTTATCAAAACACTGGGATAGTGAATATCAGTGACAGTACCTTTGTAGGAAACACCGCCACACAATATGGTGCAGGTGTTGCCAATCGTGGATATACTCCACTCAATATTACTCGAAGCAGCTTTGAAAATAATATTGCCAACTTTGTTGGAGGTGGTGTTTGGAGCCAAGATAAGCTAACCATCACGGATAGTACCTTTATTGGTAATGTTGCGAGAACAGGTTATGGCGGAGCAATAGAAGTCTTTGGGCAAACAAAGCTCACCAACTTAACTATTGCAAACAATACTGCTAATACAGGAGGAGGGATTAATAATTGGGGTACAATCGCTTTAAACAACCTAACTATTATCGGCAATACAGCAACTTCCAGGGGCGGTGGAATTAGTAATCAGGGAAGTGCGATCCTAAACAATAGTATTGTTGCAGCCAATACTCATAATATCAGTCCAGATGTTGCTGGAAATTTCAGTAGCTCTACAAATAACATCATTGGTAAAAATAGCGGTAGTACAGGACTTGTCAATGGTGTTAATGGAAATATCGTAGGAACGACCGCAGCACCCATTAACCTCAAACTAGCCCCCCTCGGTAATTACGGCGGACCTACAAAAACTTATGCCCTCCTCCCCGGTAGCCCTGCAATTGATGCTGGAAATGCAACGGTAACCACCGCAGATCAACGGGGCGTGGCACCTGTTGGAACCCGTGACATTGGCGCTTATGAATCCAAAGGCTTTGCCCTCTTAGCCTCCAATGGGACTCAATCCACAACGGTCAACACGGCCTTTGCCAATCCGCTCAAAGTGAACCTTGTTGAAACCGCATTTAATAGCCTACTTCCGGTTTCTGGTATCACTATAAACTTCACGACACCCGGTTCGGCGGCCAGCGCAATCTTGAGTCCAACAACCGCCGTAACCACCGATAGTACGGGTGCTGCCCAAGTTCTAGCCACTGCAAATACAAAAGCAGGGACCTATAATGTACAAGCGAATGCTACAGGCATCACGGGGACAAGCTTCTCGCTGACAAACTTAGCGGATGTTGCAAATTCGATCGTCGCTAATAGTGGTTCAGGTCAAAGCACTACCGTCGATACCAACTTTGCCACTAACTTAGTTGCGACCGTCACCGACCAATTTGGCAATCCAGTTTCCAACAGCACCGTTACGTTCAGCGTTCCTGGAACTAACGCAAGCGGCGTATTCGTAACCAATACTGCGAATACAGATGTAAACGGTGTTGCAACGATCGCCATTAAAGCAAATACCAAAGCTGGAAGTTTT
>JANXNM010000024.1 GCA_025354065.1 Synechococcales cyanobacterium 340R_concoct_173_sub
ACCTATGGTGTACTTTTGAATAAAGTCTTTGCTAGAAAGCCTTTCAGGGTTTTAGACTGCTTCCCATTGATAAGTTATCCTGAAATCAAAGGTATTCCCAAACTATAATCAATAGGGTACTGTTGAATTCAACGAAACACAACGCAGCCTAGAGCGTCGTCCCTAGCAGGTTCAGCCCTGGTAAATGCAAAGTGGTCAGTTAAAGGACATAACGGACCGATCGCCGTGGTAGGACGATCGGCCCTTTCTCACTCACTACCAGGATTAACAATGACAATGACAAATCCGATCGGACTGACCAAACGAGAACATTTCGCCGCCCTGATTTTGGCTGCGATGGCCTCTAATACAGACCTCACCACGCGCCTCACAATTCAGGCCATGGCCAAACACGCCGTTAGACAGGCAGACATCTTGATTGAACGGTTAGACGAGCTTGATGGCGAACTGGAAGAGAAAATCAAGCCAGTTGAAATGACCGACGAAGACAAATTTCATCAGGAGTACTACCGCCCTAAATTTTCAACAAAGTTTGTAAAGAGGTAAACCGCTATGTATTCAAGATGGAGAAACGCCGCTTCACTAGCGATCGCTGAAGCCCTGGGACGATTTACCGACGGCGGTGGTGACTTATTTGACCTGAACGAAACCGACCATAAGACCATCAAAGCCCTAATCCGTGACAGCTACCCCTTTGGCGCAAGAACCAACCATCCTTACAAGATTTGGTGTGACGAACAGCGGAAAGTCCTCGTATCACTGGGAATCCCGGTTCCTGAATCAAGCCGTGCTCTCTCAATAGACCCGAATCAATTGAATCTTTTCAGTACCCGATCGAAAAAAACAAGGACTCAACAAAATGGCTAAATTTCAAAAAACCTCAAACCCAACAATTGCAGGAGCTTCAGCGATTCCTACTCCTGAAATCCTAGACGATGATGACCAGGATGCAGAAGCATTCCTTAGTGCAGTTGCTCTCCGGCAAGACTTAGCGATCGAGCAACTAGAGAAGCGCCTGGACGAACTCGGTAATGAGTTCGCCGCCCGTGTCCGAACCATGGTTGAACGCGGTCTCATGGTGGCTCGTAGCAAGGCATTGAATGAAATCAGGACAATAGACGTAGGTTTTTTCCTCCAAACCGAGCCGGGAACCTTGCCTGGCTCGCAGTCCATCCTCACCGAATCACAAGAGGTAAACCAATGATTGATGAATTGAAAGACTCGCTCTCAGAAAATCCGACAAGTTTCGCGATCGCCGCCATTTCAGTAGGAGCCGTTGCGATCGGACTATTCCTAGGAATCTCGAAAGGTGGCTTAAAAGCATCACCCGCTCAACAGCAACTCGAAGAACAAGCCGAAGCCCAGATGTTCAACGCCAAATCAATAGAAATCGCTAATGCCCGATTTGATGCAGGTTGTGAAGGTGTTTTCTACCTTGCCCCTGGAACGAGTACCTACCAGCCCTTAACCGAGGGTGTAGGCGTTCTGTCCGGTGCCTACTGGCAGAAATGGAACAAGGCCAAAACCAAGCCCATCCCCGCTGCTACCGACTATCTCCCCGCCAAAACAACGGTTTGCGACGCTTACGGGAACGTCGGAATCCTCGCCAAATCACCCAACGGCCCCGCCGTCGTCAGTGACTTGCTGAATACTCCCGATATCAATCGGATTAAGAAA
>JANXNM010000038.1 GCA_025354065.1 Synechococcales cyanobacterium 340R_concoct_173_sub
ATTACAGAACTACGAGTGATGGTTCCGGTCGATAAACCTTTTGTAAATTTGATTGCAGGTCTTGAGCTTTCTTGTGAAATTACTTTAGTTCCAAACAATCAATTCATGTGGACTGAAGACGAGTTTAAAACTTGGGCTGGATCTCGAAAACGATTGTTAATGGAAGACTTTTATCGAGAGAGTCGTAAGCGCTTTAATTTGTTAATGGATGAGAAAGGCAAACCCGTCGGCGGTGCATGGAATTTTGATAAGGAAAACCGTAAACCTCCCAAGAAAAATGATCCTACCTTCAAACCTCCGATCGCGAAATGGTTTAAACCCGACGAAATCGTTCAAACCGTACTAGAAAAAGTACAGAATCTATCGCAGTCAAACCAAATCAAAACCCATGGAAGCGCTGAAGAATTTGGTTGGGCCGTTAACCGATCGCAAGCCCTACAAGTCCTCGACACCTTCATCGAAACCCGACTTTCCACATTTGGACCCTACGAAGATGCGATGGTCACGGGTCAAGATACGCTATGGCATTCAATGTTATCGCCCTATTTGAATTTGGGTTTATTGACTCCGATCGAAGTTGTAAAACGGGTTGAATCTGAATACAATTCTCGTGACGATTTAGAAATTAGTAGTGTAGAAGGATTCATTCGGCAGGTGATTGGGTGGCGGGAATATATGCGGGGAATTTATGCGTTTACTAGTGACGACGATCGTGAAATCCCCTATTCCGAATCCAATTGGTTTAATCATCAACAACCCTTGCCAGATTTCTTTTGGGATTCAAACAAAGCAACAATGAATTGTTTAAAGCAATGCCTCAGCCAAGTCGAACGCACCAGCTACAATCACCACATTCAACGCTTAATGATTTTGAATAATTTTGCTTTAATTGCAGGCTACAATCCCCAAGAAATCGAGAACTGGTTTCACTCGGTTTATATTGATGCCTACGATTGGGTGATGCAAACCAATGTAATTGGCATGGGACAGTATGCTGATGGCGGATTACTCGCTTCAAAACCTTATGCGTCTTCTGCAAATTACGTCAATAAGATGAGTGATTATTGCAAAGGTTGTCAGTATGACTTCAAATCGCGGATTGGTGAAAAAGCCTGTCCGTTTAATTATTTTTATTGGGACTTCCTCGATCGTCACCGCGAAAAGCTATCAACTCAAGGCCGAATGAGTTTTATTTTAAAAAATCTCGATAAGATGGCAGAGGGTGAATTAGAACAGATTAGGGAATTAGCCCGATCGTGGCATCAGCCTTAACCGTATTCAGCAATTAAAATTACTCTAGCAACTTAGGCACCGGATCATACCCGCCTTCGCAGAATGGATGGCACCGACAAATGCGTTTCGTGCTGAGCCATGAGCCTTTAAGTGGACCATGAATATCGATCGCATCTAACGCATATTGAGAACACGTTGGAATAAATCGGCAGGACGGTGGCGTGAGGGGTGAGATGAAGAGTCGGTAGCCTTTTACTAGGGCGAGTAAGAGAATTTTCATGATTAGGCTAGACTAGTAGGCGAATTGTTCTTCGAGGCTTGGTTATGGCTTTTGATTATCCTGATACTTTACGATATACCGATACTCATGAATATATGGGTTTAGAGGGAGATACCGCGATCGTGGGCATTACGGCATTTGCGATCGATCAATTGGGTGATATTGTTTTTTTAGAATTGCCAGAAGTCGGAACAGATGTCATTAAAGGCGATAAGTTCGGAACCATTGAATCGGTGAAGGCCGTGGAAGATTTGAAATCTCCAGTAACGGGCAGAATTGTAGAAATTAATACGGCGATGGTTGATGCTCCTGAAGATCTGGCGAATGATCCTTATACGGAAGGTTGGCTCCTGAAAGTTGAAGTCTCGGATACGGTCGAATTTGATTCGGGAATGAGTGCCATGATCTATCGTGAAATGGTTGAAGGTGCTTAGAGAATAGTTTAATTTAATTGTATGGGATTATTTCTTTCCAAACTTTTGCCGCTGTTCATTTATCCGATCGGCCTATCTTGTCTTCTACTCCTGATCTCGATCGTCCTGATTCTTAAACGACGATCGAGGCGGGCGTTGATTCCTATGGGATTGGCATTGATGATTTTACTCGTTAGTAGTAGTGGTTGGTTCAGTACGTGGTTAGTTCGATCGTTGGAGCAGCAATATCTTCCAGCGGTTTTTCAAATAAATGCGGCACCCTTACAAGCGATCGTGCTTTTAGGCGGTGCGACTGGATCTCAGCTTGCTCCACGTCCTTGGATTGATATTAGCGATGAAGGCGATCGGGTACTCCATTCGGCGAAACTGTATCGAGAAGGCAGAGCGCCCCTAATTATCCCGACTGGGGGCCGGATTGCTTGGCGTGGTCCAGGAGATTCAGAAGCGTCAGATATGTCGCAATTGTTGCAAACGATGGGTGTACCGGAAGCGGCGATCGTGCTTGAACCCAACGCGTTAAATACCTATGAGAATGCGCTCAATGTGCAAATGATTCTATCTGACCGTAAGATTGAGCGTTTTTTATTGGTCACCTCCGCCGCCCATATGCCCCGATCGATGATGATTTTTCAGAAACTGGGAATGGAACCGACAGCAGCCCCGACGGACTATACCCGCACTGATGTTGAATCTCGAATCAATGGGCCACAAGACTTTTTACTTAGCACATTTCCCGATGCTGAGAATTTACGGGATACCAATCGTGCGATTAAAGAATACCTGGGGATTTTAGTTTATCGATTAAAAGGCTGGGCTTAGGGCGTTTTTTCGGGCGTTTTTTCGGGAAGCTGAATGGGGAGTTGAAGCTGGGAGGCGATCGTTTCAAGCGGTTGACGAAAGGGTTCGCCGCCTTGTTTAAGAATCGGGGACATTATGTTTAGAATGGCTAGAAAATAAGCTTTCAGACGAATTAGTTTGCGACGATAAGCGACATTAACTTCGTTTTGCAAATCTTCCAAATAGACTTCGATGAGGTCTCGACGGTCTTCGGGAATTAGGTTGATTTGGGTATTGATTTGGGCGATCGATTCGGCGATACGGGCATAGTCAATCGGCTGAATTTTAGGAGTAATAGAGGGTACGGCGATCGCTGTGGCAACTGGAGTTGTGACGATCGGGCTAGTGACGATCGCATCACTAATTTTTATACTTGCACTTTCGAGGGAGGCTTTACCTTGGTCCGTGAGATAAGCGCGCACAACTAGGAACTCTCGGGTTTCATTATCGTAGACTCGGGCAACTTTCAGATACCCATCATCCGCCAGCGTGTTGAGGTAGTAGCTGGTCATTTGCATGGAAGAATCCAGGGCTTTAACAATGTCTTCACCCGTGATTTTGCCTTCATCGATAACCCGTAATATCTTGAGTTGCCGATCGTTCAGTCGTGCCATGATTTGTTCCCAACGGTCGTCAGATGCGATTATACTTCAGGAATCATAAATTCAAAATATTAGCTGGCTGATAAATTAGCTGGCTAACAAATTTATTGATGGATGACTCCGGCTTGACAATCACGCAACCAGGTTTTGATCGCTTGGGCCGTGATCCCTTGGCTACTTTCGCGAGGTGGCGTAATTTTGTTGATAAGTGGGTATGGGCTGATGCGGGTGAAGCTTTGAGAAAGTTTCCAGCCTTGGCGAGTTTGGACCAGAAAGAGCCAATGGTATTGCTGAAATTCAGTGGTTTTTTGATTAAAGGTTTGGCGTTCTAGGGTAGTGATGAAGAGCTGATGGAGGTTCGGATCTGAGACTTGTTGGGGTCCGGGTAATTTTAGCGGTTCTAGATTGGGTTGACTAGCGACGACGACTTGGCTCATTTCTGGAACTTGAAATCGGGTGCCATTTTTTAAGGCTGCACGATTGGCATAGCTAGGTAAATCGCGGACTAAACGTTTGGCCAGGGGTTCGATCGTGGTGGGGCAGGCTTGTTTGTTGGGGACGGTGATGGGGACGATCGGGGACGCAGCCGTAAAAATCATGGGGTTCAGGAAAAATGAGGGCGATCAGTCGTTCGGTTTGGAACCGGGCAAGCAATCTATATCTAGCTTAAATCATTAACAATTTTCTCGAAGGCAGCGGCGGGATCGTTGGCGGCGGTGATAGGGCGACCAATAACTAAGTAACTGGCTCCGGCTTCGATCGCGTCCTTTGGAGTCATGGTGCGCTGTTGATCGCCTTGGTCTGAACCGACAGGACGTATGCCGGGACAGATTAGTAGAAAATCTTGGCCGTAGAGCGATCGTAAATTTTTCGCTTCTTGGGGAGAACAAACAATTCCCGATAAGCCACTTTGTTGAGCAAGTTTAGCCATAGCGACGGTATAGTCTGCGACGTTCAGAGTGCTGTGTAATTCTTGGCTCAGAATGTCTTCGTTGATGCTGGTGAGCAATGTGACGGCGATGATGTTGGGGGGAGTAAGGCCAGCGATCGCAGCGGCATCTTGGGCGGCATCTTGGGCAAGGCGTAATCCGATGGATCCGTTGACGGCATGAACCGTGAGCAAATCAACACCATAACGAGCGGCAGATGCGCAGGCTCCAGCAACAGTGTTGGGGATGTCGTGAAATTTTAGGTCGAGAAAGATTTTTTTGTCTTTGCGTTTAAGTGTATGAAGCAGGCTTTCTCCGGTGGCAACAAAGAGTTCAAGACCCACTTTCCAAAAGGTAACCTCGGGGAGGCGATCGATTAATTCCAATGCTGCGGCTTCTGTGGATACATCAAGCGGGACAATAATGCGATCGATCGGCTTCATTGGGAAATTCTGAGAAGGGTGGTTTCATTATAGATCTCGACCTCCCCAAATCCCCCTTGTAAAGGGGGGACTAAGAAATTAAAAGAGATTGTTCTAATTGCCTAATTATCTAATTAATTGTCTATATTAAACTCTTAATTCAAATTTCATTTCCCCCTTTTCTTTGGCGTAGCCTGCCCAGAGGGCGTAGGAGTTAGAGGGATCGGGTCCATGGCAATCCCAAGTCAAATTCCAAACTACTTCTTGTCTACACCACAGTAAGTATTAAATTCACTGGAGATATCCTTTTCATCCTTATCCACTGTTTCCAAAACTGATGTCGCCTTTTGCAAATCCTTCAGAGACTCTTTGATTTGTTCTTGACCCGCTGCGTTGGCCTCGACCGTTGTAAATTGAACCAGAATGTCCGCAACTTGCGTTAAGGATTGGGAGGCTGTCGAATAGGTCGTGACGGCCCGATCGCGGTAGCCCATCAATTTTTCATCCTTCAATTCAGTAGCTTTAACGCTGGTAATAAAGCCATCGAGTTCTCCGACAAGGGTTTTGACCTTAGCTGAGGCTTCTTTCGAGACGCGGTGGAAGTCTTCAATGTTCTTGATGCCGTTCGCGGGACTCATTTCTTTCCCCACTGCTTCAAACTTCTTACCGAGTCCAGAGGCTCTGTTGATTTGGGCCGACAAGGTATTGCACTGATCAACTTTGCTAGGTCCACAAGCGGTTAAGGTCACACTAAAAAAAGCTACAGCAGCGAGGGTTTGAACGATCGATCGGGTTTTCATGAGTTAAATACCATGTCTTTCAAAATAACGAAAATATGTTAGATCTTACAAGGAAAAATTAATTAGATCGAAATTTTCACTGCAATTCTAAATTCAAACGGTAACATAGGATATAAGCATGACTCGTTTTATGTAGACAAGAGATATTAAGCTAATTCCTGAGGTTTTTGGCATTCCCTCCTCGAATCTTAGTCTCTTAGAGAGTCAGTAACCTGAAAACAAACTTGATAAGTCATTAAATAGAGCATTACGTTGATTCTGTATATTGGAATAAAACCCCGTTCCAGCAAGCATGTCGGACTTTTGTATCTTTGGATACATTCTGAATTTGGAATTGCTGACTCGGTATTACGGTAAGGTAGAGTCATGACTAAAGATCTTTATATATGGAAAATTCGTTAAATCCCTTGCCTCAGGCAAAGCAGTATTCCTATAGACCAGAAATTGATGGGATAAGAGCTTTTGCGGTGACTGCCGTCATAATTAACCACTTCAACAAAGAGATTCTACCAAGCGGGTATTTAGGCGTAGACATCTTTTTCGTTATATCTGGATTTGTTATCACTTCTTCATTAGCAGGTCGTCCCAGCAAAAACCTTGGTGACTTTCTGGCGGGGTTCTATACCAGGCGCATCAAACGATTGGTTCCAGCCTTGGTACTGTTCGTACTCATTACCAGTGTTCTGATATGTCTCTTTAATTCCAGTCCATCTGATTCGCTAAGTACTGGGATTGCGTCTCTATTTGGTCTTTCTAATCTCTATCTACTGAAGCAGTCCACAGATTACTTTGCCGCTTCAACTGAACTAAATGTTTTCACCCACACATGGTCTCTGGGAGTGGAAGAACAGTTTTATTTTCTATTTCCATTCCTAGTTTGGTTCACGGGATTCAGTCGTCTGGCTAACAAAGGGGCAAGAAATTTATTCTTGGTAATGGGTACACTGTCGGTTACATCCTTGATTGCTTTTGTCTACAGCTACAAGACCAACCAACCTGCTTCTTACTTTTTAATGCCGACCCGACTGTGGGAAATGGGTGCTGGGTGCTTGTTATTTCTGGGGCTGAAGCATTCAAACAGGTTTCTTCGCGCTCTTGAAAAATTCCCACCTTTGATAGCTACTGGCGCTGTTGTTGCAGTTTTGTTTGCCCATCTCCAGTTCGCTGTGCAAGCAACTTTTGCCATTGTGGTGCTCACGGCGGTCTTGATTACCTGTCTTCACTCAGGAACTGCTGCCTATAAACTATTCACTCACACGCGAGTAGTTTATATTGGTCTGATTTCTTATTCTTTATATCTCTGGCATTGGGGTGTTCTATCTCTCAGTCGTTGGACAATTGGCATTCACTGGTGGTCGGTACCATTCCAGCTTGCCCTTATACTGCTGCTTTCGATCGCGTCCTATCGGTATGTAGAGACTCCCCTTCGCCGTTCGGATTGGTCTGCCGTTCGTTGGAAATCTATCGTATACGGAATGGCTGTCTCTATCACTGCCGCAGCTTTGCTCTTTTCTCTTGCCAAGATACCCCTTTATACAGGTCAGGCTCCATCGATAATTGCAGTAGGTGTTCCCTCACTTACAAATACATACTCATTAAAACCAGTCAATTCGCTTTGGAGAGGTGGCAATTGCGTCCTATCTGATAATTTGCAAGTTGGCAAGAAAATTGTCGTTGAAGACTGCACTTTGGGTGACTTCTCTAATGCAAAGAAAAGAGTATTGGTTATTGGTAACTCCTTTTCGGCAGCATTCACTCAAGCGTTCGATGACCTTGTATTGCTAGACGATTACTCGGTCACGATTACATCATCTTGGGGTGCATTTCCAGTAAAGGAAATCCCTAACAAAGGTCCTTGGGACAAAGCTAACTACTACTATTGGGATAGTGTTGTTCCTTCCCTCATCAATCGCCTAAAATCTGGCGACTGTGTCTTTCTTATCAACGATATGTCAAATTTCTCACCAAAGTACAGGACATCCGAAACAAATGAGAGTTTGAAACAATTGGAGAGTGGCTTGGAAGCCCTTTCAGGCAACCTCTCTGCAAAAGGTATCCGATTGATAATTTTACACGGTAACCCTTTCGCGCGTGAGGCAAATTGTCAGCCTGTAATCGCAGCAAAGCAATGGTTTAATGCGCTTGGCGGTCTTTGCCAATTGCCCAGTAGAAGTGAGTCGCTTCTACGCCGTGATAATTTGAACAAAGTCCTTGTTTCATTGGAGACAGAAGGAAAACTACACATAGTAGACATCTTTGATGTTTTTTGCCCCGCAGAGCAATGCACCTACAATGCTAAAAATGGTCAGATTCTTTACAGAGACGAATATTCGCATCCATCGGTTGAGGGTGCTCGTCTGTCCTCTCCGATTATTCGTAAGGTTTTAACCTCCCCGTAAGTGGGTGCGTTGATAAAATGCAATGTACGGGGATGGTTATTCGTCCCAAATATTTTGAGGCTTTTCTGGAACTTCTGTGACTAGTAGACCGTCAAGCGTGGATCAATTGGTGTTGTTTATGAGTTTAGTGCGATTATGTTGGGCTAACCAATCTTTTATCTTGCCTGTTAAATGACGGTTGACACTCTAATAGTGATGAACATATCTTAGAAATTTAGAATTTTCCGTAGGAAGTATTCGAGTCTCATTTTTACATGCTCGAACCCTAGAGCGGTAAAGTAGAAATGTCCTACGCCACATCTCCGCATGGTTACAGATTATTTAGAACGGATTTTGACGGCTCGTGTCTATGAGGTGGCTCAAGAGACTCCACTTGAAGTCGCACCAAATCTATCCAAGCGTCTGAACAATACGCTGCTGTTGAAACGCGAAGACATGCAATCGGTATTTTCATTCAAGCTGCGCGGTGCCTACAATAAAATGGCGCAGCTCAATGATGAACAACTCGCAAAGGGTGTCATTGCGGCCTCTGCCGGAAACCATGCGCAAGGTGTAGCGTTAGGTGCGCAACGTTTAGGAACAATGGCCACGATCGTCATGCCTGTGACCACCCCGCAAGTCAAAGTGGACGCAGTGATTGCGCGGGGTGCGGAAGTTGTATTACATGGCGATTCCTATGATGATGCTTGTGCTTATGCAAAGGAATTGGAAATAGAAAGGGGATTGACGTTTATTCATCCGTTTGATGATCCGGATGTGATTGCGGGTCAAGGGACGATCGGGATGGAAATACTGCGTCAATCGCGGCAACCCATTCATGCAATTTTCATTGCGATCGGCGGTGGTGGTCTCATTTCTGGCGTTGCGGCATACATCAAACGCTTGCGTCCTGAAATCAAAATCATTGGAGTGGAACCTGTTGATTCCAATGCTATGCAACAATCGTTGAAGGCTGGACATCGCGTGAAACTCAATCAAGTGGGTTTATTCGCGGATGGGGTGGCGGTTAAAGAAGTGGGCGTGGAAACCTTTCGGCTGTGTCAAGAATATGTTGATGACATTATTCTGGCGGATACGGATGCGATTTGTGCAGCGATTAAAGATGTTTTTGAAGATACCCGATCGATTCTTGAACCTGC
>JANXNM010000074.1 GCA_025354065.1 Synechococcales cyanobacterium 340R_concoct_173_sub
TAGACGACGCAATACGGCTTGTTCGAGGGATAACGCTCCCGCTTCTCCTTTTTCAGGCAATGTGTCGCAGAAGTTGTTGAAGCCATACATCCGGGCTACTTCTTCAATTAGATCAATTTCCCGCTCCAAATCCCGGTATCGATAGGCTGGTACTGTAACCGTCCACTCACCATCGCCCGTCGAAGTCACCACACAATTGAGCGATCGCAGCGCTTTCTCGACTTCTGACGCTTCCAGTTCGCCAAGATCATCTTCCCCTCGTTCAACTAAGCCCAAGACTTGCTGAACTCGGGATAATCGTAAATCGATCGATCGGGTCAAGGTTTCGGGCCGATGATCTTCGATCGCTTGAGCCGTTACTTGCCCGCCTGCCAATTTTAAAATAAGCTGCACAGCGCGTTGGTGGGCTAGTTCAAGTTCCGCATGATTAACTCCTCGCTCATACCGGGCCGAAGCTTCCGATCGTAACCCTTGACTACGGGACGATCGGCGCGTGACTGCGGCATCAAAAATCGCAGCTTCCAACACCAGATTACGGGTTCCATCAAAAACTTCAGTCTCGCTGCCCCCCATGACTCCACCAAGGGCGATCGGATTATTATTCGCAGTGATGTAATGGGTTTGGTCGGTAGCGGTGCGAATTTGGCCATCCAGAGTTTTGAGGGTTTCGCCCACGTCAGCCAAACGAGTTCCCAATACGATCGGTGTAGTGCCCGCCACCTGAGCCAAGCGATCGCCATCAAAGGCATGAAGCGGCTGTCCCCATTCCAACATCACATAGTTGGTCACATCCACAATATTGCTAATGGGCCGTACCCCAGCCGATTGCAATCGTCGCTGCAACCACAGAGGCGAATCCGTCACCTGAACCCCATCGATCGCTGTAACAATGTAAGTCGGACAAGCCACAGAATTGGTTAGATGGATGGACAGCCGATCGGACTCTGGAGCCACCACAGGCGTAGTCGCAGGCATTTTTAACGCAACACCCGTCAAGGCTGCAATCTCACGGGCAATGCCAATCATACTCAAGGCATCCGCACGGTTCGCGGTCGAACTCAAATCTAAAATCACCTC
>JANXNM010000075.1 GCA_025354065.1 Synechococcales cyanobacterium 340R_concoct_173_sub
AGTTGTTTTCCCTGGAAAATAGTAAATTGTTATGACCGATCGTACTGACCGATCGGACCTTCGCAGGCGATCGATTGATTGCGCCAGATTGTCAGCCGTCACAGAATAGAGCTTAAAGAATACTTGAGCTAGATAATGAGGAGAGGAGGCGCGATCGTTGTCCCTCTGTAGAATTTGAACATTAGCTTGCGAAACTGCTGCAAACAGCTTTTGTTAACTCCCGATCAATAACTTGAACGCCCCTTTTTCCCATAAAATAAATAGCCCTAAACCAATCAGAACAAACGGCACAATTGATTGACCATATCGAGTTAAAACATAAGCAATCTTGGGATTTCGGGTGAATCGGTAAGCGGCATAGCACCATACTCCTAAAAGCAGGTAAAAGACAATCAGGATAATTCCTAATCCCATTGCATCCTTTGCTGCGAATAGCGGGACGTAAATTCCAATATTGTCGCTACCATTGGCGAGAGTGATGACTGCAACTTTATAGGATTGGGGATGAAGCAGTTGAATCAATAGGGCTACAAACGGATGGCGATTCGATTGATTAGAAAAGTCAGCGGTCACCTCTTGTACTTGTGCCTCTTCTTCTCGATGTACGAGTTTTTTGATTCCAAGAATAATCGGCAAAATCCCCAGTAGCCCAATCCAGACAGGTGAAACAAGTAAGCCACCGAAAAAGCCAACTAAGCTTAGGGCGATGATCACCGTAAATCCCCAATAACTCCCACCCACAACATGGTGAGGTCGGAGCCTTGCGTTGACTTGAGAAAAAAATAGCAACAGAACGATCAGGTCATCTATGTTAGTCACTGCAAAAGCAATCGCTCCCTCAATAACTGTTAAGAAAATCTTATTCATGAGTCAAAGCGGTTGCAGATTAGATACTGAGTTTAACGATATAAAGCTTAGTCCGTAATGCTCATCTTGACATACACCTAGACTCTCTGATTTAGGCAGATACTCAGACAGATTACGTGTATCTCCCCTCAGGTTTGATAATTGATCCTGATTTGATAGGACTACACAAGTGATTTTCCCTGGAAAATACTAAATTGTTATGACCGATCGTACTGACCCAGGCTTTCAGACTTTGGAAAACAGCGTTACCCATGTCGCCATCGGGACTGTCCCCGTAGCATCTTGATTTGGGCCTTGATTTTTAACTTAATCCCTATGAATTAAAGCTTCTAATTAAAAGGATTAAACTCTTTTTGTACCAATTAAACAGCACTAGAGAAAGCGTTAAAGGTATTAGTTGCTTCCTACTTTAGATAAGTTTACCTCAACCTATAGAACGATGTTTTCCCTTATCCTTTCCTCCATGATGAGCAGAGT
>JANXNM010000102.1 GCA_025354065.1 Synechococcales cyanobacterium 340R_concoct_173_sub
TCCTAATCTATGATTCCATTGCGACTTTACTGCGAAATGCTGAAACAGAGTTTGGGATGCTAAGAATTCTTAACACAGTCGCCTATCTCAGCCCATCTCAACCCATCACCACGCTACTCGCGAGTTCAATCACCGATCGCCGCCCCCAAGCATCGGCTTCTAGAATGTCATCGAGATTTGGATTTTTCACATTTTGCGAGTCAAAGCGATCGCAGGTCTTTTCGATCAACTTAGGAATATCTAAAAACTTTATTTTCTCATCTAAGAACAATGCGACTGCTTCTTCATTAGCCGCATTCAGAACTGCCGGGAGACAGCCCCCGGCCCGACCCGCAGCGTAGGCAAGACCCATACAGGGATATTTGACATGATCGGGTTCGCGGAACGTGAGGTTGCCAGCCTTGACTAGATCCAGCGGTTCCCAATCCGTGGGCAGTCGATCGGGATAGCTCAGCGCATAGAGTAAGGGCAATCGCATATCGGCCCAACCCAGTTGCGCGAGGACGGAGGTGTCCTGCAATTCAATCAGCGAGTGAATAATGCTTTGGGGATGAATAACAATATCGATCTGGTCGTAATCCATGCCGAAAAGGTAGTGCGCTTCAATCACTTCCAGCCCTTTGTTCATTAAGGTGGCGGAATCTATGGTGATTTTACGGCCCATGGACCAATTAGGATGTTTGAGGGCACTGGCGACGGTCACATTGGCGAGTTCTTCGATTGGCATGTCGCGGAACGAGCCACCGGAAGCCGTCAGCAAAATTCGACGGATGCCCCGATCGGGAACACCCTGTAAACACTGAAAAATTGCAGAATGCTCAGAGTCAGCCGGGAGAAGTTTAACACCATGTTTTTTGACCAGCGGCAGAACAACTGGTCCGCCTGCAATCAATGTTTCTTTGTTGGCCAGCGCAATGTCTTTGTTGGCTTCGATCGCGGCCATGGTTGGCAAGAGACCCGCACAGCCGACAATTCCCGTCACAACAACTTCAGCATCTCCATACTTGGCAACTTCGACGATTCCGGCTTGGCCTGCGAGAATGATGGGTTGCGGTTGAACATCAGCGATCGCGGCTTTTAGGTCAGCCAAAAGTGTTTCATCTTGGAGTGCGACAATTTGGGGTTTGAACTGGCGAATCTGCTGCGCGAATAGCGTGATATTGCGTCCAGCGGCCATGCCCACGATCCGAAATTGGTCTGGATACTGGGCCACAATGTCCAGAGTTTGCGTTCCGATCGAACCCGTTGAACCAAGAAGGGATAAAGCTTTCACCGACCACTACCTCACAAAACATCATCCTTAATCTTACGGGTTTGGAGTGCGCAAA
>JANXNM010000104.1 GCA_025354065.1 Synechococcales cyanobacterium 340R_concoct_173_sub
TCCTAATCTATGATTCCATTGCGACTTTACTGCGAAATGCTGAAACAGAGTTTGGGATGCTAAGAATTCTTAACACAGTCGCCTATCTCAGCCCATCTCAACCCATCACCACGCTACTCGCGAGTTCAATCACCGATCGCCTCCCCCAAGCATCGGCTTCTAGAATGTCATCGAGATTTGGATTTTTCACATTTTGCGAGTCAAAGCGATCGCAGGTCTTTTCAATCAATTTAGGAATGTCTAAAAACTTGATTTTCTCATCTAGGAACAAGGCCACCGCTTCTTCATTGGCCGCATTCAGAACCGCCGGGAGACAGCCCCCCGACCGACCAGCAGCATAGGCAAGGCCCATACAAGGATATTTGACATGATCAGGTTCTCGGAAGGTGAGGCTACCTGCTTTGACCAGATCCAGCGGTTCCCAATCGGTAGGGAGACGATCGGGATAACTCAGTGCATACAGGAGGGGCAATCGCATATCGGCCCAGCCCAATTGGGCGAGAACAGAGGTGTCTTGCAGTTCAATCAGCGAGTGAATGATACTTTGGGGATGAATCACAATATCGATGTGGTCGTAGTCCATACCAAACAGATAGTGGGCTTCAATCACTTCCAGCCCTTTGTTCATTAAGGTAGCGGAATCAATTGTGATTTTCCGACCCATGGACCAATTGGGATGCTTAAGTGCGCTGGCGACGGTGACATTGGCCAGTTCTTCGATAGGCATGTCGCGGAACGAGCCACCGGAGGCCGTCAGTAAAATTCGACGGATGCCACGATCGGGGACACCTTGTAAACACTGAAAAATAGCGGAATGCTCAGAGTCAGCCGGGAGAAGTTTGACACCATGTTTTTTGACGAGGGGCAGAACTACTGGACCGCCTGCAATCAATGTTTCTTTGTTGGCCAGCGCAATATCTTTATTGGCTTCGATCGCGGCCATGGTTGGCAAGAGACCCGCACAACCGACAATTCCCGTAACTACAACCTCGGCATCTCCATATTTGGCAACTTCGACGATTCCGGCTTGTCCTGCCAGAATGATAGGCTGCGGTTGGACATCAGCGATCGCGGCTTTCAGGTCAGCCAAAAGGGTTTCATCTTGGAGTGCGACAATTTGGGGTTTGAACTGGCGAATTTGCTGCGCGAAGAGCGTGATGTTGCGACCTGCGGCCATGCCCACGATGCGAAATTGGTCTGGATACTGGGCCACAATGTCCAGAGTTTGCGTTCCGATCGAACCCGTTGAACCAAGAAGGGATAAAGCTTTCACCGACCACTACCTCACAAAACATCATCCTTAATCTTACGGGTTTGGAGTGCGCAAA
>JANXNM010000137.1 GCA_025354065.1 Synechococcales cyanobacterium 340R_concoct_173_sub
GAAAGCTGAACTCGTGGATTCCGCCGCCGTACATACAATCCCCCGATGCCCTTTGGTCCATACACTTTATGTGCTGTCATCGACATCAAATCAATATTCATCGCCTCCACATCCAACGGTAGGTATCCCAATGCTTGCGCCGCATCAGTATGAAATAAAATATCCTTATTGTGACAAAGTTGACCAATTTCTGCGATCGGTTGCACAACCCCAATTTCATTATTCGCCACCATCACCGAAACCAAAATAGTATCGTCTCGCATTGCACTTTTCAATAGTTCTAAATCAATCAAACCATCTGGCTGAACAGGTAATATTGTTAGTTCAAATCCCAATGATTGTAAATAGCGACAAGGTTCTAAGACAGCACTATGTTCAGTCGCTATAGTAATAATATGTTTACCCTGACTCAAATACGATTCAGCAACGCCTTTAATGGCAAGATTGTTCGCTTCTGTCGCGCCACTGGTGAAAATAAGTTCATCGGCAGTCGCATTAATCGCAGTGGCAATCGTTTCCCGCGCCAGTTTAATCCCAGATTCTGCCGCCCAACCATAGGCATGGGGGCTACCCGGATTGCCAAAATGCTCCGTAAAAAAAGGCATCATCGCAGCCAAAACCTCAGGTGCGATCGGAGTAGTAGCATGGTGATCGAGATAAATTAGAGGATTCATTTTTGAATTTCTACTACTCCTTGCCGTACAACCTCCAAAACCCGGTTCATTTCACCGCGAAGTAAGGCCGATCGGTCTAGCCAAAGTCCCGGAAAGACACGACTTCGAGTAATCCCGTCGCTATCTGCTTGCAATAGACTATACCGATCGTCTTCTAACCAAAACCAATCGATTTCCTGATCCAACACTCGCCACACTAAATATTCCTGGACTCCATTACGTTCGTAGGCGGTTTTTTTCGCACCCAAATCGATCGAAACCGTACTCGCTGAAATCTCCGCAATAAATTCCGGCGCACCCTCAATGTAATCATCTACACTAATTCGAGTTTGCCCGCCCCGATCGGTATCCCAAATCAAAACTAAATCCGGCTGAGGTTCATTGCCCAAATCCAATCGAACAGAAGGCGCATCCCCCAATTCAGTTCCCGGCATTAACGCCTGATAAACCAATAGCCAACCATTAAGCTGACTGTGTGGTTTACCATGACTCCGAAATCGCAATGCCGCAGCCATATAAACTATTCCTTCAATCAATTCAGCACGGGAATCTGGCCATT
>JANXNM010000138.1 GCA_025354065.1 Synechococcales cyanobacterium 340R_concoct_173_sub
CGGGATGTCGATCGCCTAACTCCGATTTCCTGATTTCCAATGCATCTTCAAGCAACGGCAATGCCCGATCGTACTGTCCCATCGATTTGTACAATCCTGCCAAATTATTCAGACTCGTTGCGGTAGAGGGATGTCGATCGCCGAAATGTTCTGTCGCAAACTCAAGACATCTCGTACTCCAAGCAACGGCTTCTGACCAAAGACTTTGCCCTTCATAAAATCGACCTAATCCCGTAAAGGCCCAAGTCCGATCGCTTTCTTCTTCCAAAAGCGTCACATATTGCGTTGCTTCTTCAAGATGTGGAATCGCCGATCGCACTCGATTGAGCATTTCGGTTCGTCCGGTCGAATCGATCGTTTTCGCCTTCTTAGTCATCAACGTTACGAACGATCGTCGCACCTCATCTGTATCCTCCGTCGCCGCCAACTTCTCCCGCAAAAACTCCCGCACCAACGAATGCAACCGATAGCTTTTCTTCGTCTTCTCGACAAAACTCCGGTTCACCAATTCCAAATCAAGAATATCCGACACATCTTCCAAATCAGGCAAACAATCCTGCAACCACTCAAGCTCGATCGGAGCCAACCCAAACACCCCCGCCACCATCGCCACCCGTCGCGCATCCTCCTCAAACGGACCCCAACTGAGTTCGATCGCATCGCGCACATTCAACCCATAATCCATCTCCCCCCATACCTTCGAGATAGCCTTAACCCCTAGCCCTCTTTTCGCCTTCAACTGCCCCAACACCCCCGCGATCGTCCCCGTCTGCGCCAAATATCGCCCCACCAACTCGATCGCCAACGGCAAACGTCCCAACCATTCACACAACTGCGCCGCGATCGCCTCATCCCACCGCGCCGCATCATCCATATACCGTCGCAACAACTCGATCGCCGCCCCCAGCTCCAACACCTCCAAATCCAACCGCTTCACCGGAGGCCCAAACCTCACCTTCGTCGTCATCAACACCTGAAACGATCCCTGCTGCGGCAAAAAGCCCTTCACCCTCCCATAATCCGCCACATCATCAATCACCAACAGCTTCCGATCGCTAAACTCTTGCCGCCAACGATCAAAATAATGTTGCACAATCTGTTGTTCCGAATAATCCATCGGCAACTCGACCCGCAATCCCATCCGATCAACATATCTCAACACCTCCAACACCAACTGCGCCGCCGACACCCACCACACACCGCCCGGATACTCAGCCCCGTAGGTCATCACATAATGCCGCGCCAACGTCGTCTTCCCCACACCGCTCATCCCAGCCGCCGCGATCGCCACCCGGTTATTCCCCTGCAACAACCCATGAAGATCCACCATCTCCCGATCGCGTCCAACAAAAATGGTCTCACCCACATATTCAGTATAAAAATACGGAACCTCGATTGTTCTTTCCGTTTCCTTACCTGTAATTGTTTGATGAATCGTTTGATTAACAGTCGAACCGGGCTTTGCGATCGTCTGATTTATAATCTTGTCATTACTCACGGGATATTCACTCAATTTCACTAAATGTCAAACGATCGCAAAGCGAAATAATCTTAGAAATTAATGGTCTGCGTATAGGTCAGATGCATCGTCGAACCCGGTGCTGCAATATTTTGATTCACAATTTTCCCAAAATTCACAACCCCACCAAACTCCTGATTCAGCGCTGTCGCCGTCTCTTCCACCTGAGCCGCGATCGTCTCATCCGATGCCGCCACCCGCTTCACCTCCTCAATAATTTCCGCCTCAATCACATCCCCCGGCTCCAACTGTTTCAGCTTTTCCGCCGTCTCAGGAGACCTCTGCGCGATCGACTTCAACAGCTTCTCACCCGCCTCAAACGTCTTCTCGCCAATTTTCTCGCCCC
>JANXNM010000194.1 GCA_025354065.1 Synechococcales cyanobacterium 340R_concoct_173_sub
CGAGTCAAGGATGAAGGCGAGTTCAGACTTAAATCAGCGCTGAAAAAGATTGTTGAGACCTATCGCCTCCCGATGATCCTGACTCCAAGTCAGAATGCGATTTTGTACGATATTCGGCCTGAAGATAAGCCTGCGATCGCCCAAATTCTCGCGGATCACGGCATCAAAAGCGAAACCGAGATTGACAGTCTAGAACGCTATTCCATGGCCTGCCCTGCACTTCCACTGTGTGGTCTTGCAACCGCCGAAGCCGAGCGGGTATTGCCTAGCATTTTGGAACGGATGCGAAATGTTCTGATTAAAGTTGGCTTGCCTGATGAGTCATTCATCACTCGGATGACGGGTTGTCCGAATGGCTGTGCCCGTCCCTATTTGGCGGAAGTTGGCTTTGTGGGCAACGGGGCCAACCAGTATCAACTGTGGCTCGGTGCGTCTCCCAATCAAACGCGGCTAGCTGAGGTATACATCGAAATCCTCAACGCTGATGATCTAGAAACGACCCTTGAGCCTGTGTTTGCCTTCTTCAAAAAACGTCGTCGTAAGGACGAGAGTTTTGGCGATTTCTGCCATCGTTTAGGTTTTGAAGCGATCCGGGTGTTTGCGGAATCCTATGGGAAACCACCGACTAGCCGATCGACTCCCGACCAGCGCAAACGGGTCACATTGAGAGATGCGATTTATTTGCAACTTCAAGAGGTCGCCCTTTCTCAAGGCAAAACCATGGCCGATTTGGCGACGGAGTTGATTGATAAAGCGTTAAATTCTCCATCGGTGCCGGATGCAGCAGTAGCATCGTTTCATGTGGATGAGGATTAACAAATTATCATTCTCGCAACGCATTCACGACCCGATCGAGTCCGACGGACCGAGATGCTTTAAATAAAACTCGATCGCCCGGTTTAAGGATTTCCTTGAGTCGGGCGATTACTTGTTCATGGGTCTCAAATCGTTCAGACGGAACCGATCGAGCATGGCTCATTAACGCTTCTGCTTCTGGTAAATCGGCCAATACTAGTAATTGATCAAACTGTAAGGCTTGGATTCGATCGCCCACCAGTTCATGAAACTCGATCAAATAATCTCCCAACTCCTTCATCGTCCCCAGCACCGCAATTCGTCGTTTCCCTACGGTTTGGGACAGCAATGTTAAGGCGGCTAACATGGATTCCAGACCCGCATTATAGGTTTCATCCAGCAACACCACATCCCCCGCCAAGTCATAACGCTTTGCCCGCCCACCGGGAAGATCCACCGATAGCCCTTGTTCAAATGGGGTCCACTCCAATCCTAACGCTGATGCCACGGTCAATGCCCCAAGATAATTAATGGCATTGTGTTCACCCGGAAGGGGCAGGGGAAAACTTTGCTGACCGATCGTAACTCCGCCCGCCAGCGACTCAGACTGATAGGTTCCCCGGACATCGCCGTTTGTGAATCCATAGGACCATGTTTTTCCTTGCCAGACCTTGCTCGCCGTCTTCATCAATAACGCATTATCTGCATTCAAAATCGCGATGCTATCCTTCGGCATTTCAGCCAGTAACTCACATTTCGCAGCGGCGATCGCTTCCCGTGAACCCAGCAATTCAATATGCGCCGTCCCAACTGTACAAATGAGTCCGATCGTGGGTTCCGCAATCAACGTCAGTTCTGCAATCTGTCCCGCACCGCGCATTCCCATCTCGACCACCACAAAATCATGGTCCGATCGCAACTCTAAAAGCGTCTTCGGCACCCCAATTTCATTATTAAAATTTGCCTGAGTTTTAAGCACATTGCCATAGTTGGATAACACCGCTGCAATCAATTCTTTACTAGTTGTTTTGCCCACTGAACCCGTAATCGCAATCACCGGAATCGAGAATTTCCGTCGCCACCACCGTCCAATGGTTTGGTATGCCTTCAAGGTATCTGCCACAACAATCACAGGCAAATCACCTGCATCAAACTCACCATCTACGATCGCCGCTTTTGCCCCTTGTCCGATCGCTATAGCTACATAGTCATGGCCATCAAAATTCTCGCCCCGCAATGCAACAAAGAGTTCACCGACTTGAACCCGTCGGCTATCCGTGGTGATGCCTTGAGCGATCGTAGAATCAGGAATATTCTGGGCAATGCCTTGTATTTCGGCGGCGATCGTGGAAAGTTCTGCGGTGAAGGAAGAAGACATAATAGGTCGATTTTTAACGGTGCCCCTATTGAAAACGTTCCTGTCCCCTTTGACAATCTTTTGACCAAATCCTTTTTTATGAAGAGGGTTGGCA
>JANXNM010000231.1 GCA_025354065.1 Synechococcales cyanobacterium 340R_concoct_173_sub
TGCCATGTCAATACTTCCGGTGCGAAATGCATTGAACAAATTCGACGCGCCAGAGAAGATTTGGATATCAATTCCTCCATTCTTTGCTTTGTCCCCCCAATATTGTTCAAATGGTTCTAACCTAATTCGATCGACTCCAAAAGATATTAATCTATAAGGACCAGTTCCCACAAATTCTTTAGGTTTAAAGCTTCCGGCCTTAATTTCATAGGCTTTCGGTGAAATTGGGCAAGCGCCCGAAAATGCTAAGAGTGCGGGGAATGCGGTAAATGGCTTTTTCAGTTTGATTGTTAATTCATAGTCGGATGTCGCTTGGATGGTCTCTATTGCATCGGATAGCAAAAATGACGGTGCCCCACCATTTTTAATAAACCGTTCTAATGAAAACATCATTGATTTTGCATCAAACTTTTCGCCATCATGAAATACAACGCCCTGTCGCAGTCCAATCACGTAGGTCAAACCATCAGGACTGATCTTCGGCATTGCTGTTGCAAGCTGTGGTACGAGTTCGGTGGTGCCTGGTTTATAAATGTAGAGCCGATCGCCCAAGTTGTGTAGCACAATTCCCGCAATACTGCTGTATGCATCGGCTGGATCAACGGTGCTAAAGGTAGCAGTTGTCCCAAAGGTAATACGATCGCTGGTTGTGGTGGCTGTTGTGTTTGTCGGAATAGTCGATTTGCACCCATTTAGGTTAAATAGGAGGGTGAGAATTATCCCTGCAAATAAAGACAGTTTGAGACGCGATCGAAGAGTTGACCTTGCTGTCTGAAAACCGATCGTCATTATGCCCGTCCCTAAAAATACTGTATTTGATTAAACCACAAATTCGTATGCTGAATATTGCATTCAAATACAAGTGTTTAAATATAATCTCGCAAACACAAAAATAGGTGATTCAGAAATGAACCACCCATCTACAGACTAAACGCTTATTAAAAGCGAATAATTTCGTAATGAAACCCATTCAATCGTTACAGAACACCCATTCTCGACAATCCTAAAATTGTCCCCGCACCCAAAACATGACCAAAGCTGGTTACGCCTAACATTGCTCCGTGGCTCATGCCGCCGAAGAATGGACCCGCAGGTAGTCCCAATCCAACATTTTGCTGACGGATCGTCAATTTACCAATCACGATCGCCAACACATTACAACCAATCATTACAGCCGCCACATTGGGATTCCACTCAATGGTGCGAACTGCTGCAAATAACATCGGGGACATGGAATATTCTCCTTTCGGGTTAAGCAAGTTATTTCATTGTTCCAAAAAGTGACTAAAAGTCCGATCGATCGCAGCAATTGTTAACGTTAGAGACAATTTTAGGAAAATAGTTATATCAAACTATCCAGATCTGTAGTCACTCAACCTTATTAAAAATACGGAGAGGGGGGGATTCGAACCCCCGTTAGGTGTGACCCTAAAGCTGATTTCGAATCAGCCGCATTCAACCACTCTGCCACCTCTCCAAGGCTTTGTAATGTGTGGATTTCTCCGACAACCATCACGCAGGTATTGACAATATACTACAGTCTGGCAAATTCTGCATCGTCCATGGAAAAACTAGTTTTAAATCCATCCCCCGGACTCCATTGCACTGCACCATCTTTTGCGAGATGAAATGTGGGAATCCGTTGCTGATCTAAGGTTTGAGCTACTTCAGGGCGGAGAGTTTTACCATAGGCGATCGCCCCCACTAGTGTCATCTCAGGTAGCTTTCCGCCGCTCCACCACAGGACGGAAGGTGTTGAACTGAGAGTATCTGGAGCTAATTTTTTCGGTAGTTTTTGAGTGAGAATCCATGGCGTTTGATGGAGAAGTTGGAGTTGGAGTGCTGGGACGATCGGCTCTGGTTGTTTTTTGCCCTTTGAGGTTGGCGCGAGTTGAGGAAGTGGGATTGTGCGTAGGGTAATTTGGCCCAGATTAAGTTGTTGAAAATCATTTGTTGTCAGAACTTGCCGAATGGTGAGCCTATTTCGCAGGGCCTGAACTGCGTCTGTATCAGCGGAATGCAATTGAATCAAGGCATCAATTTGATTAATGCCTTGCTTTTGTAAAAATGGGGTGATAGTCATTTCCGTCTCATTTCGATCGCCCGTATTCACCACTACGACTTTTCCCTGTGCTTGGACGATTAAGATAGGTTGACGGGTTGTTGTGAGGGCTGTGATTTGAATTCGGGTTTGGGCTTGTTGCCATGCTGGAACAAAAATGATGGATAACGCCGCGATCGTCATTCCTAATATCCAATAGCGTTTGGGTTGAATAAATTTGCCATTACTCACCGCAATCCCCAGAAAACCATAGAGAATGATCAACACGCCCGCAGAAATTGTCCCAGCGGCCCACTGACTACCGGGAAGACGACCCATTTGGTCGACAATTCCGAGCAAGGCAGCGATCGGATAATGCAAAAGTCCAGCGCTGAAACTGCCGAGGTTGGGAACGATCGCCGCTAGTAATGCGCTTATCATTCCGCCTAAACTGATAATACTAATCAACACAGTTGTGACAACATTGGCTGGAATACTGTAGGGTGAGACCAAACCAAAAGCATAAAGCTGTAAGGGTAATACCCAAATATAAGCGGCGATCGGGGTTGCAAATGCTGCTGCGATCGGGCTTGGAAGCCAATCCAAATGATTTTGCAATGGTTCTGATGTTACTAGTAATCCTAAGGTTGCTAATGCACTGAGTTGAAAGCCTAAATCCCAAATCCATAGTGGATTCCAAACTAAAAGCAATACGCTAGCAAATAACAATGACCCAATCGGTTTAACCTTTTTCTCGGCCACGATCGCCACCAACACTGCCGCACCCATCACCCCAGCCCGCAATATGGCAGGTTGTGCTCCGGCTAATCCAATCAGAGTGACGATCGCAATTCCGCCTGCAATTCCTTTGACTTGTTTCGAGGCTCGATTGCACAATGCCAATATGACAGATAAGGTCAGTGAAACCTGAAACCCGGATGCTGCAAGCGCATGAGACATTCCGATTTTAGTAAAGGCATCCTGCATATCACTGGGTAAATCAACTGCACGATTTCCTAAAACCATTGCAGCCAGAAGTAATCCTTCTTCCCCTGGAAGCCCGACCATTTGGGCTTGAACAATTCGTTGTTGAAGTTGCCATAGTCCCCAGGTTTGTTTGGGCGGGGCGATAATTGTAAACTCATCAGCAGCCAATCCCGCAAAGCATCCTTCAATTGCTAATCGCTTTTTAAAATCAAACCCACCGGGATTCTGTGCGCCTTT
>JANXNM010000242.1 GCA_025354065.1 Synechococcales cyanobacterium 340R_concoct_173_sub
TGAAAAAGAAGTCGATCCTCACGTTTGGCACAATGCAAAAAATGGAATTGCGATCGTGCAAGTGATTCAAGACAAACTTACAAAACTTGCTCCACAGAATTCTGCCCTGTATGCCAAAAATGCAACGGCTCTGCGCGATCGACTCACCAAAGTAGACGCTTGGATTCAGACCTCAATATCTACCATTCCCGCTGCATCTAAAAAGCTTGTCACTACTCACGATGCACTTTCTTATTATGGGGCTGCTTATGCTTTGCCGATCGAAGGTGCATTACAAGGCATTAGCACCGACGAAAAACCAACCGCCTCTCGGGTCAAGGCATTAGTCGATGAGATTAAAAAATCAAAAGTTCCAACCATTTTTGCTGAAATTACCGTCAATCCTAAGCTCATTGAAACGGTGGCAAAGGAAGCAAACGTTAAATTAGCTAGAAAAGGTCTATTTGCCGATGGCTTAGGGGAAGCGGGTTCCGGGGCCGATCGTTATGACCAAATGCTGATCAGCAATACCACCACTATTGTTGAGGGTCTTGGCGGAACGCTCACGCCTGCACCTTAGTCATACATCAATGAAACCTTGACAGATAGGGCTTTTTCTACAATAATTTTAAGTTGGCAATTTACACCGCTCGGATCAGGTTTTTCTAAAGCAAACTATTTTAAATAAAAGGGTTGCTACCTGTACGGCACTTATCGGAACTAATCGAAATGGCATACGCAATTATTGAGACGGGTGGAAAACAGATGCGGGTTGAGCCAGGTCGTTTTTACGACGTTGAGCGCTTAATCGGCGATCCTGAAACCCCTGTCACCATTGATAAAGTCTTTTTCTTCAGCGAAAATGATGATGTAACGATCGGCCAACCGCTGATTGTTGGCGCAACGGTTCAGGGCAAAATCCTGAAACAATACCGGGCCAAAAAAGTCATCGTCTACAAGATGCAGCCGAAGAAAAAGACCCGTAAAAAGCGTGGACACCGTCAAGAACAAACTCGTTTCTTGGTTGAGTCGATCACGATCGGCGACCAGACTTTCACGGCACCCGTTAGCGAATAGTTCACCCTAGAAACAGTTGTTGAGAGGATTTTTCCATGGCTTCTAAAAAAGGTACAGGTAGTACTAGGAACGGGCGCGATTCAAATTCCAAGCGCCTAGGTGTCAAAAAGTATGGCGGTCAAGTTGTTAAAGCAGGCAACATTTTGATCCGTCAACGTGGCACCAAAGTCCATCCTGGCAACAATGTCGGTCGTGGCAGTGATGACACTTTGTTTGCATTGATTCCAGGAGTCGTAACCTTTGAACGTTATGGCAAGAATCGCAAAAAAATCAGTGTGTATCCGGCTGTAGCTGTAGCTGAAACTGTCGTTGCAGCGGCTTAATTTTAATCCTATTCCTCCTCGGCGAATTCGTTGAGGAGGAATGTTTTGGATAAATTATTGACTTTAGTTAAAAAGCTGTCCAAAATTCATTTTGTTTGCTAATATTATTAAAGATTCATGCGGATATGGCGGAATTGGCAGACGCGCTAGGTTTAGGTTCTAGTTTCTTCGGAAGTGAAGGTTCAAGTCCTTTTATCCGCATTGTTTAATAAAAGGGACTCTTAATTTAGTTTAGGAGTTCTTTTTTGTTTTAACGAGTTATATTTGAACTAGCTATTTAGTTTGTATTTCTATGGCCTCTAAAAAAGATCTTCAAACTCAACTTCAAGACCTATACAAAATCAATAAAAATATCAGTGGACCACTCACTCGTGATGAATGCGAAGCGTTGCTGTTGTTATTGGCGGTAAATCCTAGTGTGACGAAAATTGTTGAAATCTTCGCTGATAAAAACACCAGCCTCGGTAAAAATAATGCCCTGTTCGGTGGACAACGATGGCGGGCAGAACGACAATTTAAGACATTGCAGTTAGAATTCAATGCCTTAAAAGACCGTAAAAGCAGCACTAACCCACTCAATCCTCAGCTTGAAGCCGATCGTCAAGTCTTGAGTATAGAAATGGATAAAATTGCAGCGCAGAATAAAGCCTTGGATGAAAAAGTCAAGAAATTGAGTGCTTTGACAGATACGTTGACAGATGCGAACGAGCAGTTGAAAAAAGAGAATAAGGCACTTAAAAATATAGTGGATGCCATTCGGTTAAGACTCGCCAAAGATGTGAAACAACTGCTGAACTACGACGATAGCGAGATTCGTAAAGCACTTGTGAAAGTTTTTAAGTCTACTTTGGGTTAAGTCATGAGTCAAAAACAAATCAATCCAAAAAACAAATCCAAGTCGTCGCCCAGAACCCATCAAAAATTTACCTATCGCCAATTACAAGCCTTTAATAAACAATGCCGATCGCAACTTCGGCCCGACGATCGGCAATGGCTCAAAGAAAATGGGTATAAGAATGTCGGTTGGGATGGTGCGATCGCACTTTATGAAAAAATAATTGATTACAAGGCAAA
>JANXNM010000267.1 GCA_025354065.1 Synechococcales cyanobacterium 340R_concoct_173_sub
CCTACCAAGAAGTCGGAAACCTTCTCCACTGCTGTGGACGGACAATCCAACGTGGAAATCCACGTCCTTCAAGGCGAACGGGAAATGTCCAATGACAACAAGAGTCTCGGTCAATTCCGTCTCGATGGAATTCCAGCCGCCCCTCGTGGTGTGCCTCAAGTTGAAGTGACCTTTGACATTGATGCCAACGGAATCTTGAGTGTTACGGCTAAAGACAAGGGCACGGGCAAAGAGCAAACCATCAGCATTACCGGGGCTTCGACGCTTGACAAAACTGAAGTCGAGAAGATGGTCCGTGATGCGGAGGTCAACTCCTCTAGTGACAAAGAAAAACGCGATCGGATTGACCTGAAAAACCAAGCTGACTCTCTTGCCTATCAAGCCGAGAAGCAAATGAGCGACTTAGGTGACAAGGTGACAGCGGACGATAAGTCCAAAATTGAAGGACTGGTCAAAGAACTTCGCGATGTAATCCAAGCGGAAAACTTCGACGAGATTCCAACCAAAAAGACTGAACTCGAACAAGCCCTCTACCAAATCACAACTAACCTGTATCAACAGGCGGGTGCTGAGGCAGAAGGTAGTCCTGATGCAGGGGCAACGGGTTCCGCTCCTGATGGTGACGACGTGATTGATGCTGACTTCACTGAAACCAAATAAATTCAGTTCTAATTAAAGTCAGAGATTAAAACCGGGGTTGTCTTGAATTCAAGATGATCCCGTTTTTTTAGCGATCGCTCTTGGGTTTCAGTCGTTCGCATCCCCACCAACCGATGGCAATTCCCACAAAGCTCGCCACCAGATCCCCCAGATCAAACGTCCGATTGGGCGACAATGCTTGTGCAGATTCTTCAACAAAGGTGAAAATGCTAAAGAGAGTGGGAAATAAGGGTATTCGGCGATAGAAGACCCGAAAATTCAGGATTCGATGACCTAAAAATGTCGCTATTCCATACAAAATCACATGAGCGGCCTTATCATTGGCCGTCAAAATCCCCGGCAATTTCCCCTGATATGCAAAAAGCAAAATTAAGCAAAATACCACCAAATAGATTAAGCCCAGTAGTTTCCAACGCCATTGCATCGACATAAGACCTCATTATTTTAACTTAATGATTGAATCGATCGCGTTCTAGAATGCCTTTCGATCCCCTATGATTTATGCATGGAATTTAGTCATTTTTCCATAACATTCAAATTCATTACAACCGATCGTATAGGGATCGCTTGTAATGACGTACAATATGAGGCTCGTTAAAGTCCGACAATTTTTCCCTTTCTTCTAGGCCATTTCTATGCCGTTACCTATTGTTGCCATTATCGGTCGTCCGAATGTCGGCAAATCGACAATCGTGAACCGTCTGGCACAAGTCCAAGATGCGATCGTTTTTGATGAACCGGGCGTGACCCGAGATCGCACCTACAAACGCGCCTTCTGGCTCGATCGTGAGTTCACGGTTGTGGACACAGGGGGTCTTGTTTTTGATGATGATACAGAATTTTTACCGATGATTCGGGAGCAGGCGGAGTCAGCATTAGCAGAGTCCTGTGC
>JANXNM010000321.1 GCA_025354065.1 Synechococcales cyanobacterium 340R_concoct_173_sub
TTCGCCAAGTGTGGCTCCATCCGTAACAGGTGCGGCAGTCGGAGGCGAAGATCTAACGGACCTAACAGCAAAAGTGACAAAGCTTCAAGCCGAAGTCGATGCGCTGAAGAAGCAACAGGCGCAAATCTTGGCGTTTATCAAAGCGAAACTAAAATAGGGTTCAGAATTTTCAACTTTAAAAGCGATCGTCCAAAGTTAAGTCTTTACGATCGCTTTTTGTTTTTAAGACATAGACTACCGAGATTAGCTATCAAAATAGGATTGGCTTAATTCTTCTAAGAACATCTTGAAGTAAGAAATCTGGACACTCGCCTATAAACTGGGCACCTCTAGCGCTAAAATCCAACGATCGCATTTGGTCCGCCATAATCACTCCAGTTACTACATCGCTATCTAGAATATTGACATAGAAAGCATTCCGACGTTTTGTATTGCTGATGGGACAAATGAATGCAAACCCCATTCTTTTGTTAAATCCATCATGACTAACAACTAATGCTGGGCGATTTCCCATTTGCTCATGCCCAGCCTGCGGATCGAAACTAATCCAGATGAAATGTCCACGCTTAGGAATGTAGCTTACCAAATCTCATTCCCCATGGGTCCACCCCAATTGACCTCAGATTCAGGCGGATCAATCACTCCGGCCAGAAGTTCTTCTAGTGTTAACTCTGGCAAAATCTGAGTCCGAACTAACACTAATCGCCCATCTTCTATAGTACATTCGACCGAATCGTTAAGCTTAAGATCCAGGGCTTCAACAACATATTTGGGAATTCGTACTGCTAATGAGTTTCCCCATTGACCTACTTGTGAACGCATAGTTGAACCTCATAGTTAAACCTCATAGTTAAACCTCAAACTTTAGTTTGATTTCGGGTATCCGAAGTATATCATAAGCTATTCCAGCTCCCGTCGGCCTTCGAGCGCCCGTGCTAATGTCACCTCATCGGCATATTCCAAATCACCACCCATGGGCAACCCAAAGGCAATTCGAGTAACTTTTGTAAATGGTTTGATTAAATGCGCGACGTAGAGAGTGGTGGTTTCGCCTTCGACGCTGGGGGCGATCGCCATGATTACTTCTCGCGCTTCTTGTTTACTAACCCGCTGGACTAATGCCTTAATGTTTAATTGTTCAGGCCCAATGCCATCGATCGGTGAAATCAACCCACCCAACACATGATATTTGCCCTTATATTCTCGTGTTTTTTCCAATGCAATCAGATCCC
>JANXNM010000322.1 GCA_025354065.1 Synechococcales cyanobacterium 340R_concoct_173_sub
GGTTTCTAAAATTAAGCAAAAGGCTTGTTCGCTATCCGTTGTCCCGACAGGCCGATAGTAGCCAGCACTGTTATATTCAAAGTCTTTGAGATCGCCATTGTGTGCCATCACCCAATAGCGCCCCCACAATTCCCGTTTGAAGGGATGCGAATTTTCCAAACCGACTGGACCGATCGTCGCTTTGCGAATGTGTGCGATAACATTCATCGATTTGATCGGGTATTGCTGCACCAGATGGGCGATCGGGGAGGCGATCGACGGTTGATCGTCTAAAAAAACGCGACAGCCAAGCCCTTCAAAAAAAGCGATTCCCCAGCCATCCCTATGCTCATCAGTTTTGCCACCCCGCGCACAGAATCCCTCAAAGGAGAAGCAGATATCCGTTGGTACATTGCAATTCATTCCCAATAATTGACACATAAGCGTACTATCTCAAATCAAAAAAATTTATTTATTCAAAATATTCCCGCAAAAAGCACTTAACGTTCATGCTGGATCCATAAGAACATACTTTACATTGAATCAACGGTATTCCGACCAGATTACCGTAAATTAGTCATTCATTTTGGCAAATCTAGAAAAACTTGAGCGTTACAGTCAGTCCTCACTGATTTTCTAGCATGAACTTTTTGTGCTCAATTGACTTGTAATCTCCAAGAAACAATGCAATCTTAAATCGTATACTACTGTTACCCGATTGGATTACCGTAGATTTAACACTCGATAGCTGTAGATTAAATTCCAGGTATCGCAATATCTCAGGAGAGAATTATGAGTTCGGTTTTAATTTGGACAAATCTACGGCGACAGAACTTTTCCATTCTTAAGTTTTTTTCGTTATTCGCTGCGATCGGAGCCGCTCTAATTGTGGTTTCTTGGAGCACGATCGAGCCGGGGGTCGCTGCAAGAACGGCTTAAATTCAGTTTGTGTCACCTGATTGGGTCAAAGCGCATTCCAAGGATGCCAATCTACGGATTTTGGATGTGCGAAATAATCCTTTAGATTACATTTCGGCTCATGTTCCTAACGCGGTTAACATCGCTGATATTGCTTTCCGAGGCCCAGATGGATTCTTGCCCGTGCAGTATTGGGACACGACACAACTGGGCGATATTCTGGGTAAGGCGGGGGTCAGTAGTCAAAGCAATGTACTTGTCTATTCCGACGGTCGGGATGTTTTGGGTACAACCATGGTGGCCTATCTATTAGAGCGATCGGGAATCAAAAATATTGCTGTTTTAGATGGTGGATTCGCAGGCTATAAAAGTGCGGGGGAAATCGTTGTCAAACAATTTCCTAAGTATCAACAACAGCGATTTACGGTGCGGGATAACCCATCTACTTGAGTCACATTGAATGATGTGAAAAAATTAATTGGTAAACCAGGTGTCGTCTTTATCGATCCTCGCCCCAGCGATTTGTTCCGTGGTGAAAAAGATCTTTTGGCGTGATAAAAATGCAAATGCCATTGAAAGAAATCAGGCGATCGCTTTTGTTTGATTTAATGTGTTTGATTTGGATTGTCATTATGCACCGTATGCAGACGATCGGCTGAAGTTCTTGAAAGGATTTATGACCTGGAAATAGTTTTAAATACTATTGAATTCTACACAAAAGTAGTCTTCTAGAAGGGCTATCAGACTAAAGCTCGGTAGGTCTGAGGATTTTGCAGGATAAAATCTTAAGGGGGATGAGATTAGAGAACGATCGTGTCTACTCTGCATTTCGATTTAGAATAAATTGCCGAATCGCTCTCTTTGGATAGACAGATATTTCTGAGAAATTGCTTATGCTACTTTCAATCCAAGAGCTAAAAGTTAGCCAATGACCAGATCTTCAACAGCAAAATGTTCTAATTAAACGATTAGTTTTAGTCAAATAGGGATTAAAGGTTAAGGCTTCTCAGAAATGCAAGTTTTTATGATCGTCTAACTGGGTTAGAAGGAGTGTAATAGTTACAATGGTGTTAACTGAAATCAGCCTTGATGACTTGATATTGCTCGAACAGTTCCGAATTGAGCGCCTGCGTAGTTTTTTTAGCCAAAGTCTGATGGAATGCTCTCTCTCTATTCATCAGCACAAGTTATTAACCATTCATTGCCCAGAGCCTTGGTTAATTGATATGTTGATCGATGATATAGAAGAACTGTGCGATTATACGTGGATAATTCTAGGGGTTGAATCAATTGTACTTTCATTTGCTCAGGAAGAAGTATATCGCGTTGATTATCACACAATTCCTAGGGCTATTCGTAATCTTATTGAGTCAAGTCGATTCCTTTTCCATGGGGCCGGAGGTTGGTTTGATCGATTGTAGTTATATTCATTTTGACTCACTAGTATCCGTCGAATTTCTCTATTTTAGTAGACGCTGACCTTTGCTAGGTTGCCTACAGTTATGTCAATGACCGTTGCTAAAGAAAGATCGGTTTATTAATAGTTCTAACTCGTCAGTAACTCTAAATTACGCCTAGGAGACAACAATGGACAAGTATATTTGTAAGGTTTGTGGATATGTCTATGATCCAGCAGAAGGTGATAATGATGACCACATTGATCCAGGTATTCCCTTTGGAACACTATCTGAAGATTGGAATTGTCCTCAGTGCGGTGCTGCCCAATCTGAATTTGAGCTAGAGAATGGTCCCATGCCTGGTATGGTTGCACCGATCGGGCAATAGATTCAATAGTGTTTACTTCTTTCTTGACCTCATTAATAGGACGTTTGAAAAGTCTTTTAGTTAGTATCAAAGACCCGATTCCCCTTACTATACCTCTTGTAAAGGCAGACTAAGAGTTAAATTCTAGCTCCCCCTTCACAATAGATTTAGGGAGATCGGGCCTTAGTCCTAGCAATCTTGGACTTTTCAAACACTCTCTAAGATCAGAAATCAACATAACTGCGTTGTTCAGAAATTCAGCAGAAAAAATCTGGAAACATTACGCCGCCTCATCTAGAGACATCATCGTCGAAGACTTTTGAACGATTATTCTCTTTGATGTTATTTCGGGGTTAGAGAACTCTACTATCCCGGCTTAAATATCAAAGAGAATAATGAACGATTACTATGAACGGGACTGGCGGGAGTTGAACCCACGGCCTACCGCTTAGGAGGCGGTCGCTCTATCCATCTGAGCTACAATCCCAAATGAGCATTAGTCTCACTCATTCTTCTAATTATAGCAAGAGTTTGGTCGCACATACGATCGTATGTCACCGATGCATGTCAAACTTAACGACAGTTCGATCCTGTTGTTTTGTGAAGTACTTGGGGCTGGGTATGGATTTGAGTTTGGTGGCATCGAATTTTTTCAATCCTCCGGTATTGTTCTTTTTTCTGGGGATGTTGGCGGTGCTGTTGAAGTCGGATTTGGAGATTCCTCAGCCGATTCCTAAATTCTTTTCATTGTATTTATTGATTGCGATCGGCTTCAAGGGCGGCGTTGAGTTAGTTAATAGTGGCTTCAGTCAAGAGGTTGTATTGGCGATTGGGGCAGCTATCTTTATGTCATGTTCTGTGCCTATTTACACCTATTTCATTTTGCGCACGAAGCTCGATGCCTATAATTCAGCCGCGATCGCAGCCACCTACGGAGCCATTAGCGCGGTGACATTCATTACGGCGAGTACGCTCTTAGATCAAATTGGGATTAAGTATGACGGCTATATGGTAGCGGCGTTGGCCTTGATGGAGTCTCCGGCGATTATTGTGGGATTGGTGTTAGTGCAGGTATTTGGGGCCGAGCGGGGCGAGGGGGAGAAAATTGAATGGGGCGAGGTGCTGAAGGAATCATTTTTGAATGGATCAGTCTTTTTGCTATTTGGTAGTATTGCCATTGGGATGTTGAGTGGTGAACATGGCTATGAAAAAGTAAAGCCATTTATTGGTGATATGTTTTATGGTGCGTTGATGTTCTTTTTGTTGGATATGGGATTGATTGCGGCGAAACGGATTAAGGAGTTACAAAAGACGGGTATTTTTCTCATTGCGTTTGCCATTTTGATTCCAGTTTTGAATGCAGGAATTGGAGCATCTATTGCCTATTTTATTCATATGTCCAAGGGCGATGCATTATTGTTCGCCGTATTATGTGCAAGCGCATCTTATATTGCAGTTCCAGCAGCCATGCGGATGACAGTTCCGGAGGCAAATCCGAGCTTGTATATTTCGACGGCCTTAGCAGTTACATTTCCATTTAATATTGTGTTTGGTATTCCATTATATTTGTATGGAATTAGTTTAATCTGGGGATAAAATAATCTTTCATGATTATAATACGCTGCTTTCTTTTTTGAATCTTTTTACGATCGCTATTTTGAGGAGTTTCCGATGCCTACATTAGCTCTTGACCTGTTGGCTTTACCTGCTGGTGTGTTGCAAATTCCCAACATTGAGCAAGTTGATACAGTGCTCTTGTCGTTGGTGGTGCCGACCTATAATGAGGCAAGCAATGTGGTGCCGTTGGTAGAGAAACTGACGAATTTACTCGATCGGATTTGTCCGAATGACTACGAATTAATTATTGTGGATGATGATAGTCCGGATCAGACTTGGGAGATAGCCCGATCGCTCTTGGGTGAATATCCAAACTTGCGAGTGATGCGACGGACGGCAGAACGGGGATTATCTACGGCGGTAATTCGGGGATGGCAGGCGAGTCGGGGGCTCTTATTGGGCGTAATTGATGGAGATCTTCAGCATCCGCCGGAAGTGTTGGAAAGGCTTTTGGGGGAATTGGTATCGGGGAGTGATTTGGCGGTGGCAAGTCGGCATGTGGTGGGCGGAGGAATTAGCGAATGGAGTGTGTTTCGCCGGATGACCTCACGAGGTGCGCAGATTCTGGGATTGATGATTGCTCCCCAGGTCGTGGGTCGAGTGAGTGATCCCATGAGTGGCTATTTTATGGTGCGCCGATCGGCGGTGACTAATCAAATCTTGAATCCGCAGGGCTATAAAATTCTGTTAGAGATTTTGGGTCGCGGTGAGATTGAACACATTTCGGAAGTGGGGTATGTGTTCCAAGAGCGACAAGACGGCGAGAGTAAGGTGACTTGGCGGCAATATGTCGAGTATTTGCAGCATTTGGTACGATTACGTTCTGATGGTCGTTTGGAGAAGTTTCAAGAACAGTTCCCGATCGGTCGCTTTTCAAAGTTTGGCGTAGTCGGGTTTAGTGGTGTCTTTGTTGATTTGGGAGTATTTTGGATGCTTTCCAATGGGTTGGGGTTAGCAGCAGTGACAGCGACGATATTGTCAGCCGAGGTGGCGGTATTGAATAACTTTATTTGGAACGATCGGTGGACGTTTGGTGATCGTTCTATCCAGCAACCGGGCCGCCGATCGATGGTGAGGCGATTCCTGAAATTCAATGTACTTTGTTTGGTTGGAATTGTATTGCAAGGAACTTTGGTCGGGTTGATGAGCAGGGTTGCTGGGGTTCCAGCGATCGGGGCAAAGTTATTGGCGATCGCGCTTGTGATGCTATGGAATTTTTGGATTAATTTGAAATTAAGTTGGCGCGTGACGGATACAAAATGATCAAATACAAAATGATCAAAAAATGTAGCGCTCGTGCTATTTCTGAGGCTTGTGTTTAGGAGAATTGGTTTTAGGTCCTATGAGTATCACTTGGTTTGAAAGCTTAACCGGATTCCGAGAAATCTCGTCACATCAGGTTCGCGAGAATTTTTTGTTGGAAGGCGATCGTTTAATATCTCGCATCAATGGCAGAAGTTTTGCCTGTGGAAAATTAGAAACACCGTCATTAGGAGAGTTACGAGATTGGGTTGAGGCTGGTGAATTCAAAAAAGGGAAACTGACAGTTCGTGAAGTTGTGGGCGATGTCCAAGGCCTTCATACTGAATTGTCTAACGCTGGGGCATTATTTCAGGTTGCGTCGCAGTTTAATTTATTGGAAATGGTTTCCCCGACTATTACGCCAGAAGCAGGAGTTGGGATTTACGAAAACGATCGAACCCAAGGTCCAGCTTGCGCGATTGCAGCGGGTGCCGGAACCATTTATCGAAACTATTTTGCGCTGTGTAATGGACAGGTTGGACAATCTGAAGATAACCAAATTGATTGCTTGGCAGATGTTGGAAAACGTTTAGACAATGTTCAAAATGGACTCTGGAAAATGCAGAATGGTTATGCATTAGCAACAAAGGCTGGATTACTCGAAATTCAAAGTCGGTTGCGATCGATGAATGAATCCGATCGCAATCATCTGCGCCAATTGTTACGCATTGGAGTGCAATGGAATACTCAAATTACGATCGCCCGGAGTGCCCACCTTGTGACTCAAACCTATTGTTCTGCCTTGCCTGTAGGGTATTCTTCCCATGATTTAAATATTTGGGAACCGTTTGCGCGTTTGATTTTAGAGGCATCCTACGAGGCGACGATTTGTAGTGCGATCGT
>JANXNM010000757.1 GCA_025354065.1 Synechococcales cyanobacterium 340R_concoct_173_sub
CGACCGATCTAAGTAGTGTAAAAAGACTCACGCCAAAAGCTATTTAGGTAATACTAAAATCTAGGTGGCAATCCATTGAGGTGAAATCATGACTCTTGACGACTTGACCCCAGCCATAGAAGAAGAAATTAAGACGATCGCGGCTCAACATGGTGCCTTTAATGTACGAGTATTCGGATCCGTTGCGAAAGGAGAAGCCACCCCAAATAGCAATCTAGATCTACTCGTTGATTATGACTTAGACAAAATAAGTCCTTGGTTTCCGGTCTGACTGATTCGAGATATCGAAAACTTACTTAACATCAAAGTCGATATTGTAACCAGTGAGGGACTAAAACCTAGAATTCGCAACGAGATTTTGCAGGAGGTCTAGTCTGTCGATTGGGAAGGTCAAACATTGACCACAGATCTGAATGTCTACGGTCAATTGAAAGTGAACTATCAGGGCATTAATGAACCGCCCGTGATGGATTGCGATCGGATTGTCCTTATCGATAACGTTTGGTTAGACATTGGAGAACTGCCAGCCCTACCCGTACCAAAACTTATTTCTGATTCCGTTCTTGTATCAGAATCAATTACGGTACCAGAACCAATGATGATTGCTGAAAACACTAATCAGACAATAGTGGAGACGGTGGCTATCATCGATTGTCCCACAGGTTTAGAAAGCTTCCCATTAGTTACCGCTGTCTGGAATTACTTGGATGGTAAGGATGCTCGAACTATAAAACAAATCCGTGATGCTTTACGTAAGTCAGAGCGGATAACTGAAGATGACTTGAAAGCTAAGTTTCCAAATGTCGAAGGTTACAGTGAAGGGTTGAAAAATGTTATCAACTTCGGAGTAAATAAAGGGTTCTTAAAAGAAGTTTCCGAAGACACTTATGAGGCTATCAAGAAACATTAACTAACCCTTGCGACCATCACTGCGACTTACGACAAAACATACATTAAGGGCTGCGACTAAGGAGATAACAAGGGTCACAGCGGTCGCAGCCCTAGTCGCAGAATTAGTCGCAGGATTAGTCGCAGAAATTAGGATGCATAGTAAAGTAACTTTCAACTATTAGGAACAAAATGACAAACCTTAAAGACATAGCCAAAGATTCACGTTACTCAGTAGTCAGAACGACCGCAAAGCTAACAATTTTTCCAGTACGTCTAGACCTTCCAAAATCCACATAAGAGACATTAACCTAGGGCAACTACTAAGGAAATAATTGGTGTCCGCTGTATGAGGTTCTATGCAAATCCTACCGCTCAAGACACGATCGAATTTAAGGGATTTATCTTTAAGGTTATCGGATTGCATCATAAGGATTTGAAAATCAAGGGAA
Source organism: Synechococcales cyanobacterium 340R_concoct_173_sub (assembly GCA_025354065.1). Next base: position 1,341 of record JANXNM010000757.1, read on the forward strand.
GTCATGATAGGTCAAAAATGCCCATAGTGATCACTTAGTATATTGGTACTGTTGAATAAGGTATCAGGAAATGAAAGCATTACTGGTAGAGCGTGATTATGTATTTCTTAGATTTGGAAATGGTACCCTTGAAATTTGGAAACATCTAAAAAGTGGATCCACAGTGTTAGTAACGCGGTCGGGATTAGGTGATAGTAGAGCAAAGCAAAACTGGATCCACAGACTTAAATAAAAGAAATCCTCTATTAATCTTTAACCGGATTAATACAGGGTCTTTTGCTGCGACTATACATAGAGTTAAGTCTATATAAATAGTAGATTCAACTCTATGTAAATTTTGTCGCGATAACCTGAGAATGGTTATTAATTTATCCACAATGAATAGACCTGTCACAGTGGTTAGTGTTTTTGATTTACTCCAGAACCAAAACGCTGAAAGCCTTACGTAGCAAGGAAAGTAAGCCTTAGACTCTGGACTAATGCGTTGGACTTCTGTAATATGTGCAGAAGTCCAACGGTTCTAAATAGGCTGAAACATAGACTAGGCAAAGATTTCAAATGTGAACTAGTCAAGCTTGGACTAACCGGGCCTTATTTTGGACTAAATTTTCAAAATAACGATCGAAAGAAGTCCAAACAGTAACGATCGATTTACCCAACTGGCACATCACACCATTCTCAATGAGCATTTACTATTGAGAATGGTGTTTTTGACGGGGAACCTATGAAAAATTAGCTAATGGGGGCAGACTGTAAATTCGCTGGTTACGCCTACGCTAGTTTGAATATTGATAGAAACTAAGAGAAAGAAAATTATTGAGCGTTAAGACTTTTGGGTACAGTTTGGGTACTATTTTGACCCTCTAAGCTTAAAACCTAAGCCTATGATGAGGATTGAACTCATGACCTCACCCTTACCAAGGGTGTGCTCTACCACTGAGCTACATAGGCTGATTGTGGATGGGCCGAGCTAGATTCGAACTAGCGTAGGCGTAGCCAGCGGATTTACAGTCCGCCCCCATTAACCACTCGGGCATCGACCCCCGCTCCACAAGAACCTATACTAGCGGGGTCTCGAGGGTTTGGCAAGGGGTAGAATCAAATTTCTTTAATCCCTTGCCTCCCCTGAGTTTAAGCTCACCATCATTTTCATAAACTCGCTGCTTCCATCATCTACATGTACCAAATTGTGGTGACAATGAAAAAAGGGATGAAAAACTAGTCAGCAGTATTTAAATAATCCAAAATCATCAGCGAAAACCCCGCCCGACCTTTGAACTTGTAAGGAAACTTGGCATCAGCAGACTCTTAAAATCACAGGGATTACATAGGGAGATTGACGATCGCCCTGACGTAATTAGAATTACTGAACAGGGACTTGGCTTCCGGCTAAATTGCCTAAAGAATTTATGAATTGTCCGTTAAGCTACTGAGGATATACTTCAAGCTAGATGTTTGTTTTTTAACATGCCTTTAGGTATGGACGTTCCGATCGTTTGACTTAGAGACCAGTTAATAATTCAGACGGTGCGATCGAGGTGTTGACGATCGCACCCATCTTGATTGCTCTGGAGAACGCTACAATTCTTAAGGGATTCAGTCATGAGCCTTTCGAGAGGGATAGACTAAATGCCGAGTCAGCACGAGACTGACATCTATTGTTCGTTGTGTTTGGAGATGTGGAGCCTATATGAAACGAGATGGCAAGTTAACCGACGTTCAATTGATTGTTCAACGGAGCAGTCTACAGAAAAATAAAAACTGGAAATCCATGGGAGTTAACCCGTTAATCTTATTGCTCATCGTTTTGGGACTAGTGTCCTGTGCGTCCTCTAAACCGACACCGACATCGACTCCTACCGTTGAACTCACTCCTAGCCCCAAACCTACTCCTAGCGTAAAACCCTCGCCTAAACCTAAACCTAAACCTTCTGCAGCAGCTCCCAGATCTGAAACAGATGCGTCTCAATCTGCTAACGATCGGTACCAAACTAGTGAGGGAGAAGTAGAGCCAGAATATATCCCTAAAAATAAGGCGATCATACCTGCTGAAAAGCCTCAACCCACGGTTATCAGGCCAGCACCTTCTGTCGAACCCGCCATCGACCCCGAACCTCGCATGCAGGACTCCATTCCACCGCTTCAAACAACACCGACTCCAAGGCCTCCGATCGCCCCACAGCCGGATTCAGATCCCGAACCCCCACCTGCCTCTGCCCGCTAATGGATGATGAACAAGCTTGTCGCGAATCTTGCGGAGTTGCGCGTATTTCACCTAATTAAATCTCAGTAGGTTTACTAGCAAATTGATGATGGTCTGAGTTCTCTGAAGGGAATGATGAGCAAATCGTAAATTTCGTTTTAGGTAAGGGCTAAGTTTTAGATGATCCCTGAAAGTCGTCTGTTTTGTTCATTAGATGGTCTTAGTGCTGGTGTGCGCGCTAAGACCCGATCGTCTATTTTGCAAGATCTGGGATTGTTAGAAGCCGAGACTGTACCCGTTTTTGAGGAAGTCGTTCAAACCGCTGCTCATTTTACGGGTATGGCGATGGCGATGTTGACCGTAATCAATGACGATCGTGAGCTATTAAAAGCAACCTTTGGGTTAATTCACTTGGGCTTAATGAACGACTTAGTTCGCCATCGTTTCATTGAATTACAGGATTCCTTTGCAACTCATGTGGTCGATAGTCATCAAGCTCTCGTTATTACCGATACCCACGCCCATCCTGCTTTTGCTCAAAGCCTGCTAACCCAACAGTACGGCATTCGCAGTTACATCGGAGTTCCGTTGGTGACGAGTAATGGAGTCTGTGTTGGCGTGCTTTCTGTCTTGGATACTGAAATGCGGGAATTTAATCTGAGAGAAATTGAATTTTTGATGATGACCGCTCGGTTCGCCATGAGTGATTGTGAGCGTCTGCATAGTGTAAAATTAATTCCACGATCGGCCATTGTTCCTCTATCTCAGCCGCAATCCGGATCTCACACCATCGCCCCTCGAACAGACGACTGTGAAACTATCCCGCTGAAATTTAAACTGCTGGCTCACCTGACCCAAGAACTGCGAACTCCGTTGACTTCTGTTATGGGGATGGCCAGTGTCCTGAACCGAGAAATTTATGGTCCGTTGACAGCAAAACAGCGGGAATATCTTGGGATTATTCACAACAGCGGTGACTATTTGTTGTCCTTAGTGAAAGAGATTTTAGAGCTGTCGCAGTTGAACTTACAGTCACAGGAATTGAATCTGACATCAGTTGACATTGAAATGCTTTGTCAACAAGCGATCGCTACTTTACAACAGGCTGCCCAGCGCCGTGAGCAGGAAATTCGTCTAACGGTGGAACCGGGAAATCGGATTTGGAGTTTAGATAAAGAAAAGATGCGGCAGATGTTGTATCACCTGATTTTTAGCGTCATTCAGTCATCCAATGGGGGAAGCGTGGTGCATTTACATGCGGCTAGTAAAGTTTCTGGACTTCGTCTGACGTTGTGGGTGACGCATCCTTGTTTAGAATATATTTCCTATGGGTCTAGTTTAAATGAGTATGAGGTGCATCTCGATCGATTGCCAACAGATTCTTCCCGTTCAACCGGAGTCCTTAACTCACCGCCCAGAACTCCTGAAATTGAAATCCCAGAACGATTGCATTTTAATTTAGGATTTTTGTTAAGTCGTCAATTAGTTGGATTACATGGCGGTGAGATTCAGGTCCAAGCTCATGCCACTGGAGGCGATCGCTATGTGGTTACGGTGCCTCGTCTGAGTTGCTAGTTCTGTCTGAGTTGTTAGCGCCGGGTTGTTAAGATTCCTGCGCTAAAATCCGACGGGCGAATTCGATCGCCTCAGCTTTAGTTTCAACCAGTCCCTCTGCCCTAGCGATTTGTAGGGCCGCCAGCAATCGACCAACTTGGGGACTTGGCGGCAAGCCTAGATGACTCATTAAATCTTGTCCCGAAAGAACTGGGACTGGATGGGCCACCACGTCTTCTGGATCCAGATAGCGATTGATTAAGGACCGTAATGCCGCCATTTCAATTCCGCTGGCTAATGCCTGGATACACAAGGCTGGAAAAACTACGCCAACCTGCTGAAACACTGCGTACTGGGCACGTCTACTGTCGGGAGCCGTTTCCAATAACGCCTGTAACTTGGGTAAGGTTTTCAGAACTGTCAGCACAGCATGAATTTCCGATCGGCTGTATTTAAGCTGCCAGAGCTGAGTTTCAGCGATCGTCACATCATCAGGCATCAAGCTGGCTAGTTTCGCCATTGTCAGCCAACTACTTTTGCGGCCTCCTGACATCTCAACATTCTTTTTAGGTTCAGATTTACTGCTGGACTGTGCACGAATCGGCTGGCCAATCCGCTCATGAAGCAACGGCCAATCCGATTTCAACAGTTGAAATAGAGTCTCCATCCGATCGATTTTATCTACGCTCGACAGCCCCGCAGACTCAAACCAACCCGACAGCAATCCCGCTTCCCATGCCGCTTTAAGTTGAGCGGGGCCACGGGAGGACGTGAGCAGATAGTGAAACTCGGATTGAACTCGCTCAGCCGCAATAGTCTTGAGCTGTGGGGCCAATTCTCTAGCCGCCGCCGCTGTCTCAGGTTGCATGGTAAATCCAAGTTGTGCAGCCTGACGGTAAGCCCGTAGTAGTCGTAGTGGATCTTCCGCCAGATTTTCGGCGCTCACCATGCGTACAATGCAATGCTCTAGGTCAAGACAACCATTCAATGGATCGATAAGCTCCAAGGTGTGAGGATTATAGGCGATCGCATTCATCGTAAAATCGCGTCGAAACAAATCTGCCTCAAGTGAATCGCCCACCTGTTGGGCAAAATCAGCCGTCCCTTGCCGGAATACGACCCGCGCAATTTGACGCTCCGCATCAAGCAATACGAAACCTGCTCGATAATGACGAGCGATCGTTGTTGCCGTCTCAACTGCGCCCTGAGGCATGACAAAATCTAAATCCAAATAGTCCGAATGTCGCTCTAAAAGAGCATCTCGCACACTTCCCCCAACCAGATGCGTCTCGGGAGGTAAAAAGCTGATATCAAAGGGCCATGTTTTAGGCGATAGTGCCGACGACCCAAGAGAATGCTGTTGTAAGACTGTCACGCGCTGTGCCAAAGGTAGTATTACCTGCCGATAGATAAATTGCAGATGACCTTGAGTCGAGTGATGCAGCATCAAATTCAACATCAAGTTCAAGAAACTCATTCGATCCGAACCCAGATCGAATTCGCCTGAGTTAGAGTATCAAAAAACGTTGCCTTATATTCCGTCATTTCTCTCCTCATATCTCAGCCCCATATTCTAGGAGCAACCATGTGTATTTGCATTCACTGTCACTACGTCGATCGTTGCCTGACCTACAATGCCGTTGAATCACAACATGAACAACCGCACCTGACCGAAACTCCAGATTTTGAACCCATTGAACCGAGCATCAATGTCAATATTCGTGAACAGAGGGACTTCATCGAAGTGGAGTGGGATGTCGTGGGATGTTTGAGTTTTTCTAAGGAGCAAGGAAAATGGTCGAGGCTGCGCCCTGGTGAGCTGATTCCGACCTAATGAGGATTCCGCAAATAGCTATCTAACGCTATCTAAATATAAATTGTAGAACGTGAGTCGTTTTTGGGAAGACTGAGATATGACCTATCCGTAACGATTACATATTTTAGATGGATTGCCTAGACCTTATGCGTAGCCTCATCTTTAGTCCAGTATTTAACCCAAAGCGATTTAACCCAAAGCGTACCGTCCCTAATTTAGCGGCCTTAACTCTGGTGGGCTTGCTTGCCGCGACTGGGGGAGCTAAGGCTCAATCTATCGTTATTCAAGACGCGCCCGCACAATCGACGACAGCCACCATAACGGAAACGCTCAATGCGGCCAAAGAGCAATTCCAAGCCGGACAAAAAAGTTCACAAGATCGCCAATATTGGACCGCAATAGGTTACTACAACCAAGCCCTCCTGAAAAATCCTAGCTATACCGATGCCTATTATGGTCGGGCGATGGCCAAGGCTGAAATGGGCGATAAAGTAGGGGCGATCGGCGATTTGGGTGAAGTGTTACGGCTCGATCCTCAGCAGGCAACGGCCTTGGGACAACGGGCCAATCTTTACTACCAACTTGGTAACAAGCAAGCGGCTTCAACAGACTGGGCGGCAGCACTTCAGGCCGATCCGAGCTTAACTTCTGTCCAAATCAACCGTGCTTACGCCACCATGGAAGCGGGCAACCCACAGGCTGCATTGACGGAACTAGACCAAGTATTGCGTCTTAAGCCGACTGACGTAGCGGCCTTGGTTAATCGAGCTTATGTGAAGCAGCAATTGGGCGATCGCAACGGTGCGCTATCTGACTTGGATCAAGCGCTTAAGATTCAAGGTAATTCTCCTGAAGCCTATCTCAATCGAGGGTTGATTTATCAGCAAATGGGTCGTGGGGGCGACGCAATTCAAGATTTGACGCTGGCAATTAAGGCTAAGCCTGACTATGCTGAAGCATTTTACAATCGTGCCATTGCTTACACTACAGATAGCAAATTCGATTTGGCAGTCGTAGATCTGACAAAAGTAATTGAACTTCAGCCAACCCGATCGGATGCGTTTTATCAGCGCGGATTAATTTACTCCATGGTCCGAAACCGATCGGCAGCGATTGAAGATTTTGAGCAAGTTCTGAAATTGCGTCCAGAAGATGCCGCAACTTTTAAAGCCGTGGCCGATCTGCGGGCGGATAGTGGGGATTTGTCTGGAGCCTTAGGGGACTACAACCGCGCCCTTCAATTGGATGCAAACTTGGCTGATGCCTATGAAAGTCGTGGTAAGGTGCGCGGGAAAATGGGTGATTTCCCGGCTGCAATCGATGACTATACCCGCGTCATTGCCTTGAATACCCGTAATATCAGTGCGTTTTATCACCGAGGCCAAGCCCGCCAGCAACTTGGGGACGGCATGGGTGCGATCGCCGATTATTCGGAAACCCTACGCCTCAATCCTCGTCACGCTGAAGCCCTCTATGACCGTGGAACTCTGATGGCTCAAACGGGACAGATGATGGCGGCAAAGAATGACTTACAGCAAGCCAGTATGCTTTATCTTCAGCAAGGAAAAGCGGAAGGGTATCGGAAGACGTTGAGTTGGTTGAATAAATTTTAGAATCTGAAGATAGTTAAGTTGAGTTAGTTAAGTTAATTCTTTTAATAAGTCTTCAACGATCGTTACTAACTTTTGGGCTGCGCCAGCTTCTCCTCGAATCTCGCGCAGTTCTTTTTTCATAGCTTCGAGGCGTTCGGGATGATCTAGATAGCTCCGAACTTTGTCTGTAACTTGGTCTGCGGTTAGATGCCCGACCATTTCAGGAACAATTGATCGGCCTGCCCAAATATTTGGCCATGCTAAAAGACCGATTTTACGCAGTGCGATCGTGTTGATCGCCTTAGCAAACAGGGAGCCGACGCCCGGTAAGTTAGCCAAAATTCCTGGAATCCCGTTCCAGGCGCGCATAGCATCGAGTTGATTGGTTGGGAGCAGGATAATCATGGGGATGGCAAGTGAGCCGAGTTCTGCGGTGTTAGCTCCGATCGTGGTGAGACAGAGTGTGCAGCCGCGCAACGTGTTGTAGTGGGGCGTTCGAGGACCATCATCTCCAAGGGTTTTGAGTTCAATGATGGTACCGCCCGAAGTTTCCAGCCAATCTCTGGGTAATTCTGGGGCCGATTCTGGGGCCGATCGGTGGAGTTTTGCCGTTTTGCCGCCCATCATGGCAACGATCGGATTTTGTTCTGGGTCGCCATAGTTCGCCAATTGTTCAACGGTTAAGGTGGGGGCTAAGGGTAAGACAAACTTCAAGTTGGGATAGAGGGCCTGGAGTTGGTCGGCAATCGCACACATAATTGGTACGCCTTGGGCCAGTTTGGCCGCTTTTGATCCTGGTAAAAGTCCAATCACCGGATCCCTTGATGCAACAATTGTCATATCTTCCACAGCGGATGAAGACATCAGATCCCCAACGACTACAAATTTATGACGATCTTTAATGGGCGCATTGTCCACCAGTTTTTGCTTCATCACGGCAAACCGATCGACCCAACCTGTCCAAAGCGTTTCCCACTCTGCATAGACTACGGTTTTGTACCCCAATCGTCGCCCTAATATCACTGGAAACAACGGATCCCCTCCTAAAAAAAGCACAATCCCCTTCGATCGCCAATCCCATCGTGCCTCGGTTTTCCCCCACAGTAAAAATCGGAAAAAATAAGTCGCATCCTGTACCCGATCGACTTCTAGGTAGCTACGAGCAATTTCGCTTTCTTGACCACTTGCATTAGGGCAAGGGGATAAAACCACTGAAATTCTGTACTGGCCTTCTTCAAACCGCTGACGAAGTTCTTGTACTACAGGTTTTACCCAAGTGCTGAGTTCGCCGGGACCATTAGAAAGTATCAAGATATCAATCGAGGTCGATAGATTACAGGGAGTCTGAGTGTTGGTCTGGTTCACGGGCATGGGGATGAGCATTTTAAATAAAGGTGGTTAGATAAATTAAGAAACTCTTTAATTAACGCATTCAACCGATCGATTTCCTGATTTTCACTAAAACGGCTGACGTAAGATCAGTGATTATCGGGAAATTTCCTAGAAGTCTGGTGAGATAGGATTAATTAATCCCTGAAACGTGACTTTCAACAAGCTAGTGAGATATTTTCGTTAGCTAATCGTACCTAATAGAGCGCTCAAAAACTTGAGAAATCAGGCTATGACTAGATGAAACCGTTTGGGCTAACCCGATTGGCCTTATCTTCAAAAGAGTTTTGTAAACAGGGTGCAACTTGAAATAGAAAGGCTACAATCAAAGGCGAGAGTTACGATATATTCCATCTATGTAATCTCATCAGTCAGAATTTTGGCTCATCTAACCTAGGTTAAGGCATTCAATGATTCTACGGATGGCGCAATCTTAAAGTGAAATAGGTTTTTAGCGATTGATCTTATGAAATATGAGTTCAAGGTCAGAAATCTGGTTTTCTATGCGTCATATCTAGCTTTAAATTATTGATTCTCTCGACTTACGATTTAGACTTTTGGGCATAACCGACTTATCTGACTGTGACGAATTCCTTGGAACTTCGACATTCTACTGACGTTAAAGAGCATGAGGAAAGCGGCATGGCCCAGCCAAACCAGGTAATCGATCGAGAATTTGAGTTAGAGACAGCTTCGGATGATGGTGACCAGGAGCCTGATATCTATGGCGGAGATGAAGATGATGACGAAGACACAGAAGCAGTTGAGCCTGTTGAAGCAGGGAAACCGGGCAAGAAAGGTGCTCGTAAACGTGTAGTTCCTAAGAAAAAACACTACACAGAAGATTCAATTCGTCTCTATCTCCAAGAAATTGGCCGGATTCGCCTTCTCCGGGCTGATGAAGAAATCGAACTCGCTCGAAAAATTGCTGATTTACTAGAGTTAGAGCGCGTTCACGCCAAGCTTGAAGAGCAACTCCAACGTGAGCCTTCCGATCGTGAGTGGGCTGAAGAAGTGAGTATGCCCATTGTCCAGTTCCGCCACCGTCTCCATGTGGGTCGCCGTGCGAAGGACAAGATGGTGCAGTCCAACCTTAGGCTTGTGGTTTCGATCGCGAAAAAGTACATGAACCGAGGTCTTTCTTTCCAAGATCTTATTCAGGAAGGTAGCTTGGGCTTGATTCGGGCGGCTGAAAAGTTTGATCACGAAAAGGGTTATAAGTTCTCTACCTATGCAACTTGGTGGATCCGGCAGGCGATCACACGTGCAATAGCGGATCAATCCAGAACAATCCGCCTTCCAGTCCACTTGTACGAGACTATTTCTCGTATTAAGAAAACGACTAAGCTGTTGTCCCAGGAAATGGGCCGGAAGCCAACAGAGGAAGAAATTGCAACTCGGATGGAGATGACGATCGAGAAACTACGGTTTATTGCGAAGTCAGCGCAACTACCGATCTCGTTGGAAACTCCCATTGGTAAAGAAGAAGACTCTCGTTTGGGTGACTTTATTGAGTCCGATGGCGAAACTCCGGAAGATCAAGTATCAAAGAATCTTCTGCGCGAAGATCTTGAAGGCGTTCTTGCAACTCTCAGTCCCCGTGAAAAAGATGTACTTCGTCTTCGTTACGGCCTAGATGACGGTCGTATGAAAACCCTTGAAGAAATTGGCCAAATCTTTAACGTAACCCGCGAACGTATCCGTCAAATTGAGGCTAAAGCCCTTCGTAAGCTCCGTCATCCAAACCGTAACAGTGTCTTGAAAGAGTACATCCGGTAAATTTGTCGGCTGAACCTCAAGAATTTGGGCTTCTAGCTTTTCAAAATATAAAAACGATTGTCTCCTAATCCGAGGCGATCGTTTTTTTGTATCTAATTTTATAGTGCTACTCAGAGTAAATTAGTCAATGTAAAACGGGCCTCCGATCGCTCAAAGGTCCGTCAACACTTGCTTTTAAAGTTAACCGAACAGTCATAGGCTCAACGACTACATTAAGCCAACAATTACATCAAGCCAAGGAAAGCCAAAACACCTTTGTTAGTTGCAAATTCGGTTGCCAATGCTGCAACAAATCCGATCATTGCAAAACGTCCATTCCACAATTCAGCTTGTGATGTAAATCCAAATTTCCAAGCATTACGATCAGCTGCGACAGGAGTTACAATTGTCTTCTGAGTATCTACCATGGGGTTCACCTTGAGGGTATGAAGCAGTTCTTCTATAATGTAACGCATTGTTTCAGAAAGTGTCAAAGTGTAACGCATTTTTTTTGACAAGCCTTTGACAATCGAATTCGAGGTGAGGTGACTTCGATCGCGTTCCGCGAGATTCATGGGGCTATGCTGTCTATTTCAGGGTTCAGCGATCTATGATGAAGGCGACCAACCCTTTACTATTTGTGAAGAAGTATTAGTGATTGTTTCTGAATCCCCGATCGCACCACTCAAGCAACGATTTATCAATAAGGTCTTGTTCGGACATCAGCCTTCTCCTGAGTTGCTGGCTATTTTGCTTGTGTACTTTGTTCAGGGCATTTTGGGGCTAGCCCGTCTTGCAGTGAGTTTTTTCTTGAAGGATGACCTCGCGATGGGTCCGGCAGAGATGTCGGCACTAATGGGTGTGGCGGCGATTCCTTGGATGGTAAAGCCGATTTTTGGTTTTGTGTCTGATGGATTACCGATTTTTGGCTATCGACGGCGACCTTATTTGGTGTTGTCGGGATTTTTGGGGGTCGCGTCTTGGGTCGCAATGGCGACGGTGGTCGATAGCCCTGTGAGTGCTACTGCGGCGATCGCTGTTGGATCGTTGTCGATTGCGATGAGTGATGTAATTGTGGATTCGCTAGTTGTGGAGAGGGCTAGGGGTGAATCTGTGAGTGCGGCAGGTTCGTTGCAGTCGTTATGTTGGGGGGCGAGTGCGATCGGGGGATTGATTACGGCTTATTTTAGTGGCGCGTTATTGCAGCAGTTTGATGTGAAGACGGTGTTTTTAATTACGGCGACGTTTCCGTTGGTTGTGGCGGCGGTGGCTTGGTTGATTGCGGAGGAACGATCGAGTGGGCGATCGGATTGGGTTGAGGTTAGGGGACAGTTGTCTCAATTGAAGGCGGCGGTGAGTCAGAAAAGTATTTGGTTGCCGACAGCGTTTTTATTCCTTTGGCAGGCGATGCCGAGTGGGGAGTCTGCATTTTTCTATTTTTATACAAACGAATTGGGCTTTCAGCCGGAGTTTTTGGGCCGGGTACGTTTGGTGACGAGTTTTGCGGCGATCGTGGGCATTTGGGTATTCCAAAGATTTCTCAAGACGGTTCCATTCCGGGTGATTTTTGGATGGTCTACGGTGATTGCTTCGATGCTGGGATTATCAATGTTGATTTTGGTGACGCATTACAATCGAACCTTGGGAATTAGCGATCAATGGTTTAGTTTGGGCGATAGTTTGATTTTGACGGTGATGGGGCAAATTGCGTTTATGCCTGTATTGGTATTAGCGGCGCGGTTATGTCCGGCGGGTGTTGAGGCGACGTTGTTTGCATTGTTGATGTCGGTGGTAAACTTTTCGGGTTTTGTGTCTTATCAATTAGGCGCTTTATTAATGAAATATTTGCATGTGACAGAGAGCAATTTTGAACAATTGTGGCTATTGGTTTTGATTACGAATCTCAGTGGGCTATTGCCGTTGCCATTGCTGGGATGGTTGCCGGGAGAGTCGGAGTTGCCGATGGAAGAGATGGTGGAAGGGGTTGAGGAACCGATCGTCTAGTGAAGGGCCGATCGTTCTAGCTATAATCAAAACAGCAATTACAAGCTCAAACTCTATTGAAAACTCTGAGTGACTATACTACAGTCCTTCGCCCTGATACTAATGGGACGTTTGTTGCTTACATTCCTGCCATTTCAGGTTGTCATGCTTGGGGTAAAACGGCCCAGGAAGCTCAACAAGAATTAAAAAATGTTTTTGAGATGATGGTTGATGAGTATCGAGAAGACGGGCGATCGTCTCATCCTTTAGTTGTGTGATCTTTTAAAACATTCGGGTACGATAAGCAGGATATTTTCTCGATCGTCATAACAGTCCCCGATTACCAATTTTTTTTGCTCCCTACTCTTCAGCACTCAGAGAATGGATAAGAGTATCCTGTTCGGAAAATTCATGATTTGCTCGCTAATCAATTGGCGAAAGGGCATAATGATTACCACATCCGATTTTTCAAAAGATGCGAGAGACTATGTAATCCGCATTGAGACAAAGATTGTGTTGATCAATGGCGAAATGTTGGCAGAGTTAATGTTAGATCATAATGTCGGAGTGAGTGAAAAGGAACGCTTTGTCATCAAACGAATTGACACTGACTATTTTAATGAGAGCCAATAATTGAACGATCGCAGTTCAGGAGGTAGACCGATCGTCCACGTTGCCATCCGCGCGCAAATGAATTGTTGACTTCTATTCACTGATGTACGGCGAATTTAATACTGAATATAAGTGTGTTATGGAGCATATTTTGATTTCAAGGATTGACAGACCTTGTCACCCAAGTATGATTTGCCTGTCGCTTATACTCCGTCCGATTTTGCGGATCGCCACGTAGCTCTAAATGATCCACCGTTTGTGAATCCATTAACAACACACAAAACTCAGGTAATACTTCCGTCTCACTTGGCAACTCCATTTGAAACGGCGCATCCAAATCCCGATCGGCTCCTGGCTCTGCCCAGGAAAACTGTGCCCGCGCCGCCAACGATAAATCCTGCCAAGTCTGCGATCGGAGCGCCTGCAATTCTCTGTCGTCCGTATGCAATGAGACAAGCTTCAGCCGTCCATGTAACCGAAACTGCTCCCGAGTCTTCGGAAAATACCAACACACTTCAGCCCAAGGTTGCTCGTAAAGGTCCGAAATCTTCTGACTCCGAAAATCGGTAATAAACTTCAATTGATTCGTTTCTTCCCAAAACCCACGAAACACGACGGTCCGGTTCGCGGGGTGTCCATCAGGCCGCACGGTCGCCAGTTGCACAAATTTACAGTAGGCCAACGATCGGTTTCGATAAAGGGCATGGGCAATGGACGATCGCCAGGGAGCGAGAGGCATAAATTTTCCTGAATGGTTTTCGAGTAGTATGGGAACTCTAATAGTCTGCTGAATTCACTATCAACATATTCTTATGCTTCAATCACATTTTATCGCACTATTAAAGCATATCGCTAGAATCGCGAGCAAACCTGTTTATCGCGAACGTTATGTTCAACTGAAACGTCTTCAAAAAAAGGAGCGCTACCAAGTCTGTGAAGTAAGGCTAGAAAACCAAACTATTGAACTTGTTGATGCAGCATCCTTTATCTTTATGTATAAAGAAATTTTTGAGCATGAAATCTATCGATTCAACACATCTAATAGTACTCCAAGAATTATAGATGGAGGTTCAAATATTGGATTGAGTGTTCTT
>JANXNM010000364.1 GCA_025354065.1 Synechococcales cyanobacterium 340R_concoct_173_sub
CCAAGCGATTACGGCAGCAGGAACAGGCTGTGCTGCTGCGCTTCTAGCAGAACGCTATTTGTCGATGAATGGTTTAGATGTTGAATTCCATCAAACTGAAAATCATACGACTGAGACTGCTGAAGTCGCTACTAAAAAAACTCCTTCTGAAGCGCAGAAACAAACTACTTCAGCAAATTTTGATATTACGGCAACACGCTATGTGGGCGGCTATGCATTGCGTAAGTTGTATCACGAGACCGATCGGTTAATTATGGTGAAGTATTCGTCACCGACCTGTGGACCTTGTCATAGTTTGAGTCCAATTTTAAGTAAGGTTGTGGGTGAGTTTGAAGGCCGAATGCATTACATTGAAATTGACATTACGGAAGATCCTGAAATCGCTGAGTCAGGTGGCGTAGTGGGCACTCCGACTATTCAATTTTTTAAGAATAAAGAGAAGGTTGCAGAACTTATGGGCGTAAAGTCGAAGAGTCAATATCGGGAGACGATCGAGACTTATCTTTAGAAAGGAATTTTTATTTCCCACAAATCATTGATTGAAATAGATGCATAAAGTCATACCTTGATTACGTTTGAATAAGTGTTTATTTTGAGCAACAACTATTTCTGATTTGATAGATTTTTTGTTCTAATAGCTGCTGATCCTGGGTTACTGCAAATCTTAGCAAGTGGATTAATGTTTACATTGCCAACAGGTGTACGAATATTAATCGAAATATCATTTTGCTAAATTTTTTGTGATTTTGGCTGTCTAGACATCAGGTATGACTGACAGAGGAATCCTGGAAGGCTATGACGAAGACCTACAACCAGAAGACCTCTACGCTGTTCTTTTATTTGATGATTAGAGAAGTGCTACGATCGGATTAAACCATTTCCGAAACTCTACTATGTCTAGAACTGCCTTCGATTCACCAAAATATAAATCCTTCCAACTCCCCGGCGCAAAGCCTCAATATAATCCCGATCGCTATGGTCAAGTCACCCACATTGCCCTAGACCTAAAACTCGACATTCCTAATCAAATTTGCAGCGGAACCTGCACGACAACTTTAAATCCTATTCGTAATGGCATCACATCGATCGTTATGGATGCGGTTGATATGGAAATTATTTCTATTCAGATATTGGGCGAAGATCAAAAATATGATTACGATGGAAAGCAGATTACGATCGAACTGACTAATGAGATAACTATTGGTAACCCCATCGATTTAGAAATTGCATATAAATTAGACAAGCCCGATCGGGGAATGTACTTTGTTCACCCGAATGAATATTTTCCCAACAAACCGACTCAAGTCTGGACCCAAGGCGAGGACGAGGATTCGCGCTATTGGTTCCCCTGTTTTGACTATCCGGGACAGTTGGCGAGTTCTGAAATTCGGGTGGAAGTTCCCAGTAGCTTTACAGCTATTTCTAATGGGAAATTAGACAAGGTTGAAGATAAATCAGATTCTAAAATTTATCATTGGATTCAAACCGAAGTTCACCCGACTTACTTAATGACCTTAGCCGTCGGAGAATTCAGCGAAATTCGGGACGAATGGAATGGCAAGGACATCACCTACTATTTTGAAAAAGGCAAAGACCACGAAGCCCGTTTGACGATGGGTAAAACCCCGCGAATGGTCGAATTCTTCAGCCAAACCTATGGCTATCCCTATGCCTATCCTAAATATGCCCAAGTTTGCGTTGATGACTTCATTTTCGGCGGCATGGAAAACACCTCTACGACCTTGCTCACCGATCGGTGCCTGATTGACGATCGGGCTGCTATCGACAACCTCCGCGCCGAAACTCTGGTCGCCCACGAACTGGCTCATCAATGGTTTGGCGATTTGGTGGTGATTAAACATTGGTCCCATGCTTGGGTAAAAGAAGGTGCGGCGACCTATGCAGAAGTATTGTGGTTGACCCATGAATATAGTTCAGATTTAGGCCGATATTATTGGTTAGGA
>JANXNM010000383.1 GCA_025354065.1 Synechococcales cyanobacterium 340R_concoct_173_sub
TTGATGGGCAAATCCATCTTAATGGCTTGCTGAATGAACGCACTAGGAACCGGAATTGTGGGAGTTGCTTGGACAGAGTACGTAAGAATAGTGCCTTCGCCGCAGGATTCTAATGCGAGATCGGCGGTGAAGTCGTTGAAACTGCCGGATTCTAAGGAGAATTGAATCGATTGTTGATAGGTTTCCATGACCTTGAGATAGATCTCAACTTGAGCTGTCAAGAATAAAAATGCTTTACTAGCGGCCTGATACAAACGTTTGACCTTGCGCTTTACAGTTGCGCCGCTGCTGTGAATGCTAGAGCTAATGACTTCGCTATGGGTTAATCCAGGGAAAAACTGAGTCCACCGAGAATAATCTGTAATCTGCATCCAAACCTCAGTGTATGGCATGGGCAAATATATCTGAGCGGTTACTGCACCACCCCAAGCTGAATGGGGGCGGGTCTGAAGAATAATCTCGCCTTTTAGGAGAGCTTTAAGATTATTAGGCGAAATATCAACGCGTAGTGCAGCAACCATAAATTTCGACTCCTTTAGAATAATCCAAATGAACGACTTGGTCTTATGATACCTAACCTACTTCAAGGATTCCTAGGTGTTTTCCGTGTCTGATGAGAAAACCTCATCTAGTTGCGTCTTTGGATAAAGATATGAAAAACCATCCTGAGGAATGATGCCCGTGAAATTACGATCGGCGGAAATACTCTTGTACAATGATCTCTAGATTTGGTGTGGGAGAACAGATGCAATCTTCAAGAGATTCACGGGTATTTGTATTTTGGTTTGTAGTGGGCCTGACGTGCTTTGTATGGGGATTACGCGGGTTTGGGTTGCTGACTTTTATCCCAGGCTTTGTGTTGGGGTTGTTGATTACGGCATCGATTGCGCTGTTAGTAGTCAATGGTTGGATTGAAACACGCTAATTATCGATTAAAATTTTACTAACCAGTATTTCTATGGCTGCTCTCCATCCCACGGTTGCTCTCTATCGCATTCTGGATGCAAACCTCGATCGTGCCCGTGAAGGATTGCGCGTCATTGAGGATTGGTGTCGGTTTGGAGTGAACGATGCCAAACTGAGTGAGCAATGTAAAACAATGCGTCAGACCCTTGGGCAATGGCATAACCCGATATTCCGATCGGCCCGTGATACCGAGGGCGACTTGGGGACGAGCATTACCCATCCGCTGGAACGTGTGCGATCGGATATTCCGCAAGTTCTACAAGCCAATCTTTGTCGAATTGAAGAATCGCTGCGGGTTTTGGAAGAATACGGCAAGATTCATAGCCCTGAAATGGGTGCGGTTATGAAACAATTGCGTTATCAAACCTATAGTCTAGACAGTCAAATAATGCGCTCATCTCCCCGTCATACCAAACTTGATCAAGCCCAGCTTTATCTCGTCACGGCCCCATCAGAGACCTTGCTTGAAACCGTCGAAGCTGCTCTCCAAGGGGGATTGAGCTTGGTACAATATCGCGATAAAAATGTTGATGATGACATTCGCTATGCCAATGCGATGAAGCTTAAAGACCTTTGCCATCGCTATGATGCGCTGTTTATTGTGAACGATCGGGTCGATATTGCGATTGCAGTGGATGCCGATGGTGTGCATTTGGGTCAGCATGATTTGCCCTATGCATTGGCCCGTCAGTTGCTTGGTGCCGATAAGATCATTGGCCGATCGACCACAAGTCCTGAAGAATTTGCAATGGCGATGGCAGAAAGTCCCGATTACATTGGCGTTGGTCCCGTGCATGAAACTCCGACTAAAGCGGGGAAGGCGGCCTCTGGGTATGAGTATGTGCAATATGCGGCAGCCCACTGTACGATTCCTTGGTTTGCGATTGGGGGCATTGATAGGGACAATGTGAAGGCGGCGATCGATGCAGGCGCAACGCGGGTTTCGGTGGTGCGATCGATTATAAATTCGACTCAGCCCAAATTAACGACGCAATATTTTCTATCTCAGTTAAGGGGTCGAGGTTAAGTTCATGGTCAATCTCTCATTTAGTATCACGGTCAATGGTCAAGATCATCAATGCGAAAGCCCCACCTTTCTTCTAGACTTGCTGACTCAACTGAAGATGAATCCTAAGCTAGTGGCGATCGAGTATAACGGTGAAATTTTACATCGGCAATTTTGGCCACAAACCCAGATTCAGGCGGGTGATGCATTGGAAGTGGTGACGATCGTAGGCGGCGGTTAATTAGCGGTTAATCAAACGGTTCTGCGCTGTCGTTCGGGGATCCCCCCAGATTGCTTAGGGGTTCGCTGTTTGCGTCTATGGGACAACGCGATAAAGTATTAAGGTATCGTCCAAGGTGCTGCGGCGCTGTTATGAGGCTTGTTATGAGACG
>JANXNM010000398.1 GCA_025354065.1 Synechococcales cyanobacterium 340R_concoct_173_sub
GAAACATTTTCGATCGCGATCGCGCCAGTCTAATGATGGTTTTACGCTAATTGAGATTTTGGTCGTTGTGATTATTGTCGGTATTTTGTCTGCGATCGCTGCCCCCGGTTGGCTAGCCTTCGTGAACAACCGACGGATTGGGACTGTGCGTTCTCAAGCTGCCGATGCCATTCGTTTAGCTCAAACCCAAGCGAAAACAACACAAACGCTTCGTGCAGTAGTTTTTGATGAGAATAGTGACCCTACAGTTGGTCCTCGTCCTCGTGTTGCCGTGACCCGATGCCTATCCTCTGGTACGGCAGATACGTACAGCTCTAGTAAATGTGTATTGCCTGCGCAATTAAATTGGCAGACATTAGGTAGTGGTGATGTGAAGTCTGGAACGGTTCGTTATTATGCTCTGAAGACTAATCTTACTTCCGGTGCTAATAAGGCTTCTAATCAATTACGACTAGTGTTTGATGGTAATGGAGTGGTGAAAAAGAGCGAATCTGATTGGCCCTCTACCTCTGAGAGTTTTGTGATTGGTTTTCAGCTAGTGAGTAGCGGCATTAATGGTCAGCCGCGTTGCATTGTTGTGCGGACTATCTTGGGTGGGCTAGGTGAAGGGAGTTCAGCTTCTGAATGTAGTCAGTAAATATTGTTCGATCGTCTCTTTCTTTGGGAATTCTTAGGACTGTAGAATTAATCCAAAGTTTTCCCAGCTATGAAATTTGCATCTATTAAAAAAGTTTTTCTGAAAGCTGGAAAGCAGGCCGCCGGGTTTACATTGTTAGAATTGATGATTGTATTGACCATCATCGGGATTTTGTGTGCGATCGCTGTTCCCGGTTGGAATAGTTTTTATGCAACGCGACAACTTAATACAGCCCAGGATCAAATTCAAGGCTCCATTAAGCTAGGTCAACATCTAGCAAAAACGCAGCGTCGTCCCTATCGTTTTGTGATTGAGCAATATGGAAACATTGTTCGTTGGGGAATTTCAACTGATCCAAACATGCCTATTGAATGGAAGAGTTCTTTTGAAAATATTTCGATCGACACCAGCCAAACAACATTTCGCCAAATCAAAGATAAAGCTCAGTGGTTTATGGTATTGGATGATGACGGGACGGTGACAGGCCAGCTAGGTCGAGTGACACTAGTATCGGAAATGGTTCGGGAACAGCGTTGTGTGATTATGTCTACGCTGTTGGGTGAGACCCGAAAAGGAAAAAACTATTCTGTTGAACGAGATGGCTTTTTTTGTTATTAAATTCGCCTTGAATCTAGCATTGAATTGAACAACCTGAATTCAAAGACGATCGCGGAGTTCTTTAACTCGATCGATCGTTAGTTCTGTGACTTGGGCGACGAGTTCGATCGGCATTCCCTGTCGCAAAAGATTACGCCCGACTTTGTAGACCCCTTCTTGTAATCCCTCTTGTAATCCCTCTTGTAATCCCTCTTCCTTCCATTCCGATCGCTTCTGGAGATAGGCCGCAGACAAGTTCATAATCAGTTCCTCCTCTTCTTGAGTAAGCTTTCGATTAGCTTCCAGATTAGCCCGATAGTCCGCTAGGATTTCGCTAATGCTAACATAAAGCGGCATTTTATCCGGTAACTGTAAAAACTCATCAATAGCTCGTTTCTGATTTCCCGATCGCCCTAAAATCCTCAACCATAAAGTCTCTGGGATGTTCGGCAATTGATGAATGACGACCAAAGTGCTGCGTTCTTCGA
>JANXNM010000407.1 GCA_025354065.1 Synechococcales cyanobacterium 340R_concoct_173_sub
GCATCGCTGACCAGAAAGAGACCCCGATCGTAGTCACTGGCCCGTAGCAAAATATCGATCATTAATGGTGTAATGTGCTGGCCGTCGGCAATGAATCCGCAGCTAACATTTGGGTTGATGATGGCGCTACCCAAGAGACCAGGAGTCCGATGATGTAGGCTAGGCATGGCATTGAAGGCATGAGTTACCATAGTTGCGCCGCTTGTAAATGCATGGTTAGCTTGCGCTGCGGTGGCGAGAGAATGGCCTAGGCTGATGGTGATGCCGAGGGATTTTAGATACTCGATCGCTCCCGTTTCTGCTTCCATTTCGGGGGCGAGGGTAATGATTTTGACTAAACTAGCGTAGTCACCAAGGACGCGCTTGAGGTTGTCGATCGTCAGGGGCAAGATATGTTCTTTAGGATGGGCACCGCGTTTGGCTGGATTTAGAAATGGGCCTTCGAGGTGAATTCCTGCGATCGTGGCTTGATTCGGTTGTAGATTGTATTGAGATTTAAATTTGGCAAATCCAGCAAGAGCGGTTTGAATTTGTGAGATGGCGGCGGTGACGATCGTTGGACAGTAGGCATCGATCCCTTGAGTCCAGAGAAATTGATTGATTTCTATAATTTTTTCGCCAGAGTCGATCGTCACGTCTGGAAATGCGAGTCCTAATGCCCCATTAATTTGTAAATCCATACCGCCGAGGGAAAGCCAGTCACCGTCTAAATCAAGTTTTATGGGTGGCGCATCGGTAAATTCTTGAATACTTGGGACGATCGCAACAATCTTGCTGTCTTCAATCAAAAGATCCTGTGGGGATTGATCATTTTGGGATTTATAGCATGGTAATCGGGCATTCGTTAAACGGTAGCGAGGCATAGGTCATTTAATGGCAATTTAATATTGTGAAAGATTGATTTAGCATCAGGTTCCATTTTAAGGTGGTAGCTGCTGTATTTCTCTAATCACAAAGGACGAATCCCATGAACACTCCACTCATCGGCATTATTATGGGCAGCGATTCGGATTTGCCGACGATGCGAGAGGCGATCGTGGTTTGTGCGGAGTTTGGGATTGAGTGTGAAGTCGAGA
>JANXNM010000433.1 GCA_025354065.1 Synechococcales cyanobacterium 340R_concoct_173_sub
TGAACAATGGCTCTGGGAAAATCCGCAAGCGATCGTAATCAGCCAAACTAAAGTTAGGGTTTTAATGAGGCCGAGGAGAAAAAATTTGATGAATATCCAAGAAGTAAATCAGATTCAGGCTACGTCTGCTTTTCAACAGGCAATCGAAACAGTAGAATCTTTGCCATTGGAAACACAGGATGCTCTAATTACAATCATTCAAAATCGGTTGAGAGAAAAACGTCGATTTATTTTCGTCGATTCCATTAAAGAAGCTGAAACAGATTATGAATCAGGCCATGTGAATCGGGGAAATGCGACAGATTTGATGGGGGAGCTAGAAGATTAATGGAATTAGTCTGGAGTCCTGGATTCACTTGTGGACTTTTAGAGACACCGTTTCATCATCAAATCAAAATACAATTTATTATCTCAAAAAAATACTGCTGATCGCCTTATATTAAAGTCAAAATTTGGGGTTTTGTAAGGGTGATTTATGATGTTTCTAGAAATACTCTGCCGCAAACTTCAGCAAAATCTCAGCATGGGGAGGCCCGATCGGACGGACTTGATTTGCTTTAACCGAAAACCTACAGCCTTGCTTCAACTCCTCCACCATTACCAAATCAAAATCCCAACCTTCTGAAAGTACTAACTCCGAAAGCCCCACCGTCAAAGGAGCATGAAATACATAGCGAATCACCTCATCACTTTCGCTCACCAGATAAGACTTTGGTATTGGCATCTCATAGTTAATCTCCTCCATCACCTCGCGCACCACCGCAATCTCCGGCGTTTCACCCAATTCAATATGGCCACCAAAAAAGCCCCAATGTCCCGGATACCAAATCGTCGGAATATCATCCCGCAATTGCATGAGAAATTTGTTGTCTTGATGCAGAATAGCGATCGCCACCGAGACTTTTGCTTTGGCTATTTCAGTGAGTGAAGATTCAGACATAATTTTAGATTCTAGATTTTATACAATAAAACTTGCGTCACTTCCTTGGGCCGCTTGCCAGCTTCTAGCATCGTAATACAGATCTTCCAGAGTAATACTTTCAAGTGCTGCTTGAATTTTTTGATGGAGTCGATTCCACACGGCAAACGTCACCCAATCTTCTGCGTCCTCGCTGCGAATCTGATGGGGC
>JANXNM010000521.1 GCA_025354065.1 Synechococcales cyanobacterium 340R_concoct_173_sub
ATCGCCTTCCCTCTATATTCCGATCGGGCCTCATGAAGTTTCTATTTAGTGTGGTTCCATATGCGATTTTTTATTTTCCCAACCTTTACATTGATTTGGCTATGTAGCATAAATTCGGCGATCGCCCAATCGATCAAAGCCGCAGATGGTGGCACAACTATTAATGTCGTTGGGAATCGATCGGACATTACGGGAACTCAAGTCTCCGGCATCAATCAGTTTCATAGTTTCACTAATTTTAATGTCGATGCAGGCAAGAGCGCTAACTTTATTCCGAATAATGTCAATATTCAGAACATTCTCAGCCGTGTCACAGGTGGAACTCCATCCCAAATTCAAGGCATCATTCAATCTTCTGGCGGGGTAAATCTATTTCTGATGAATCCATCGGGGATTTTATTTGGAAATAGTGCAAGCTTGAATGTGCCGGGTTCATTTACAGCGACGACGGCGAACGCGATCGGGTTTGGCAATAACAATTGGTTCAATGCGGCGGGCAGTAATAATTTCATTAATCTTAGCAACACACCGAATCAGTTTGCATTTACTAGCGCGAATCCTGGGGCGATCGTTAACACTGGGAATCTAAAATTATCGCCAAATCAATCGCTTAATCTAATTGCCGGAACGGTCATCAATACTGGCACTATGGCAACATCCGGCGGAAGCATTACGATCGCCGCTGTTGAAGGGGGAAAAGCCGTTCAAATTACACCTGGAAATAGTCTATTAAGTTATGTTTTGCCGATCGAAGCCCTGAATGCAATTAATCCTGCGATCGGTAATCCTGTATCCTTGCCTGAGCTACTCACTGGATCACCGTTAGATAGTGCATCAGGAATTGAAATTAAGAATGGAGTAGTGACACTGATAAAATCCCAAACTAAAATCCCAAATCAATCTGCTGTCACTGTAGTCTCTAATACTATTGATGTCGCTGGAGAGAAGGGTGGAAAAATAGATGTCTTAGGAAAAACAGTGGGGATCATTGATGCAACGTTGACTGCTTCAGGATCATCCGCTGGCGGTACAGTGCGGGTGGGGGGTGATTATCAAGGTAAGGGGAGTCTCCCTAATGCAACAACTACCGTGGTCGATCGCAATAGTAAAATTCGAGTTAATGCGATCGATTCGGGTGATGGTGGACGGGCGATCGTCTGGTCTGATGGCACGACACGCTATGCCGGGAGTATTGAGGCAAACGGCGGTAAACAAAGCGGTAATGGTGGATTTGTCGAAGTCTCAGGACGCGAGAAACTTGGGTTTACTGGAACGGTGGATGTTTCCGCAGCACAAGGCAAAATGGGCAATGTCTTGCTCGATCCCGATGAGATTCGCATTGTCAATGGCAATGGTGGCGTAAATGATGCAGAACTCGCTGATGGTCAAATTCTT
>JANXNM010000538.1 GCA_025354065.1 Synechococcales cyanobacterium 340R_concoct_173_sub
CCATAGTCCAATGCATTGGTAAATGTGTTGTCATAACTCACCCATCCAGTAGCATACATAGGATTGTAATAATTCCACTTGCTGACAGTTCCATTCAGCCCTTGGAAGAATTCCCCCAATCCACCCGCCACAAGTTGAATATTCTTCTCTAAGACACCTTCTAGCCACGTACTGCTACTCGTTGCCATTGCAGTAGGATTCGTTGCACCCACTTGAGTTAATGTAAAGCCCATCTCCATTAATTGGTGTAATAACTCGCCATAGCGTATCTCAGCGATGCCATTCCCCGATCGCCACAAGGGAGCCGTTCTGGTCGCACCACTGATCAAAATGTGCGTATTCTCAAAGCCATCAATAATTTGTTGTGCATTCAACCCTTTTAGTAATCGCTGTAAATCATTAAACGCTTCACTACCCAGCCACCCATTATTGACCGTCGGACTATTCACAGTCCAACTCCATCGGCCTCTCTGTCCATTCCCCAAATCATTTTTTCAAATCCCGAGTCATAGCGATAATCATTAAAACTATATTGAGACCTAATTGGCTTCAATACCGAGTATCGTCGTGAGAAGGCTTCTAACGTCTGTTTCAATTCCTGCTCTTGACTAACGCTGAGTGATACAAATCAATTAGAAATATATACAGATCATCGCATCCTCTCACTTCGTAATCCACATTGCAATTTGGTCAGACGTAAAATGCTCGTATAGCAGCCCTTGACAATTTCATAACCCAATTGAAGCAATTTCCACATTACCTCTGAGTGCAGCTAGACATTTTATATCAACTAAATTATGGATCTAATTTAACTTCAATGCTTCCTAGAGGAGAAGGAAGGTTGCTTTTTTCTAAATCAAATATTATATATAGCTTATCCCCAGGATAAATAGCTTTGGGAACTTTAGTTGCAGAGAAATTATGAGGAACTTCTCCATATGTTATTTGATATAGTTCTTTACCGCCATCAGTATTTTTGCTATTCACACTCCAAACAATATCCATCTCAGTATCTGAAAGAACTTTGTAGAAGTAGATGTGTGAAACTTTCTGAGGAGTAATTTTTCCTGTCCAACCATCTTTATTGAAAATTTCTAGCTTTAAAGTCTGATAGCGTGAATTCACAATCCTTGTATTCATAACTGAGCCAGGACATCCTACGAGAAAAGCTGACAATATCAACAAAACAATAGAAAATCTGAATTTCATATTTTATCCTGGATTAGATTATTTTCTCGTGACATGTTAAGGAACAGTTATTGGGGAATCGTTCACAATATTAATGTACTTCAGTAAATCATTGTAAGTTGGAGCACCTTGTTTCTGTCGGACCTCAAGGACATAGGGTGTTAATGTTCTCAATAGTTTTTGAGAATTAGAACCTTTATCCCCACGATAAATATCCTGAATAGTCCTATTGTAATCTTCTAGAGCCTTTGCCTGTTGTTCGGGATTCCATCTTTCCCAGGCAATACCTTTACGATGTGCTTCTTGCCAGTCATAGGCATTATTGTAATTTCCACTTCTTAACCAAGCAGAGGCTTGAGCAATCATGGAATCCGGAGCATAGGCGAACCCTCCATTCTGCCATTGCCAAGCATGTGTTACTTCATGCGCTAACAAAATAAGTCCCTTAGCTGTCAAAGAATTTCCGTCTTGCTGAAAAATACTTCCACCCCACTGATCAATTAAATGAATTGTATTACCTATTGTTTTAGCTAATGGATCACGAACTCCATTAAAAGTCTGCCAATTCCCTCTGGTAATTTTTATTTTAGAATAATCTATGCTGTTACCAAATGTATCTCTTAAGTATTTTATCTCTTGCGATGTCAAAGAACGCTCAAAAGAGCCTACGAGCGTAAAACCAGAATCGTTATCTACTAATGATGAAGCCTCATATGGTCGCGTTGCCGTCAAAAATAAATTAATCCAGTTAGAGTCGCTCCAATAACTAGCATATTGTGAATCACGTTTGAACTCCCTCAAGACTTGTATCGATCGCTGTAATGCTTTCCTAGGCTGTTCTATACCTTGAAAATATGTTGTTAAATTAACACTTGATGAGTTTGACATTGACTGTTGTGGAAAATAGCTTTTGATTAGTACAGAATGCAATGGGACAATTTCATCTAGTGAGATTTGTTGCTCGGTGGGAGCCAATGCAGCATAAGCCCCACCTAAATTAACCAATTCACTCAAGAAATCAGCCTTCAACACCTCCGCATCTAATATCGGATCATCGACGGCTGCCGCCACTCTCATCAATCGCTGCCCATAGTCCAGAGCATCAATATAATCACGAGT
>JANXNM010000582.1 GCA_025354065.1 Synechococcales cyanobacterium 340R_concoct_173_sub
CATACTGCAAAAAATTTGACATCAAAGTAACGTTTGAACTGGTCCAAAAAGACGAAACAAAACAACCAAAAACCCTAAAACTTAGCCCGATTCAAGTTATAGAACCTAGCTCAGTTCTAGACCTAGACTAACCTCGCAACGAGTACTTAGCAGTTACTTATCAGATTTTAAATCAACAAAATGTGCGTGATTACTTAATAAAAACGGCGCTAGTTCAAATTGGGGAACTGGCGCAAATGATTATGGAATACGATCTTAGACCTCTTCAAATTGAAATTTAGTGAGATGCTAAACGAAAGCAATCTTTTAGCTCGATTTGTAGATCGCATGATCTAGTTTCAAATCGAAACACAGTAAAAATCTTAAAGAAGTCAAGCAAACTAGATCAAATGGTACCGCGATCGTGGTTAAATTACGATCGTAAATTTCAGAGAGATATGACGAAAACTCTGTGATAGACAGGGATCCGGATCCACGCAAGTTTTTTGTATTACGTCGGTTAGACAAGCCCTAAATACATTGAAACCCCAACTGCTAACAACAGTCAGGGATTCAATAAGTATCTTTTGGAGCCGAAGCTACCAACAAAACATTTTACGTTCTTTCCAACGAGTTTAGCGACACCAAGGAAAAGAGACGTAAACCAGTGATACGAACAACAAACGAATAAACCGTATTGCTGCTTTCTATTAAGACCTTTCAGTCTCAGCCTTCCTAGGAGTTCTTGGTTCTTAGGAGTTCTTGGTTCTTATTTTAGACAAACTTTGACTCAGCTTGCAAGCCGATTGTCAAGATTCAGTCTAAAAAGCCGAAAAATATCTCTCTGAGAACAGCGCAAACCCTTACAAGCGATCTGATTCTCATGAATTCCCTAACTTCTCACCTCACTCAAACCCAGTCTCAACAAGCCTTCCAACGGTTTGAGAAAAACAATTCTGGCAAAATCATAAATCTGAGCCATTGGGACGATTGGATCAGCAGTCAAGTAGATCCACAACTAATCCGTTTGAACGTCGTCAGCCTCGATCAAGACACGCCCTATGAC
>JANXNM010000616.1 GCA_025354065.1 Synechococcales cyanobacterium 340R_concoct_173_sub
TTGTAATTATTGAGACTGAGGATAGGGCGATCGTTCGGATTCTTCATGTCCGTCATGCCTCGCAACAAACGGTGGGTGATGAGTTAGAAGGACAAAATTAGGATAAGCCGTAAAGCTGAGTGGTGGATAGTTGGTGCGATCGTATTGTTTACTGTGAGTTTGGGCAATCGAGTGATGCGGCGTTTGAAAAGGCTGTGCCCGATCTGTCGCCCGGTGAACAAAATTTACGCATTTAAATGTTAAAGAAGGGCCGAGGTGGGACGGGCGGGGCAGTGAAGGACGATACGATCGAAATTCAGGGCGATCACAAGGTGAAGCTTTTAGAATTGGTGACGAAGTTGGGCTACAACACGAAGCTGAGTGGGGGATAGTTGGTACGATCGGGTTTAGGGTAAGGTGGAGAGGCGATCGGAGCTTTGTTAATGAGTTAACATTATTTATACCGAAGTAAATAGGTTCGGGAACCACTACAATTATCAACTGTTTTACAGTACCAATGTTCTGAAACCTCAAGTTATTATTTCACTAGTCAAATTACATTCAATATTAATGAATGATATAGTCGCAATCATTCAGAAAGATATTCTTTGTTCTGAAATATCACTCATCAAAATTCTGTTGAAAGTAAAAGTCTTGGCTCATCATTTAAAGAAGAACTTGAAATTCTAAAAACTGAAGCGATCGCCCCTCACCCACAAGCTAAAATCAGAATATTAACCGATCGATCGGAGAACCATCATGACCGTCCGACAACTCCGATATAGCAAAGAAGAGTTTGCCCAGCGTGGTGACGAACTTTATCAAACCCAAATTCCTTCCCAAGTCGAAGAAGGAAGTCATGAAAAGATTGTAGCGATCGATTTAACAAGACAAATTGCCATGCTGATACAGTAGTGTGAGATTATTTCACACCGATCGTCTGACAGGTATATCACTAATGCCAAAACCTAGATACGATGAAGAACGAGACGAGACACGCCATGGTGCTGTAGATGAAGAACAATGTGAGGAAATGGAGAAAAAATACAATTGGGATCTTAAAGCGGTA
This sequence comes from Synechococcales cyanobacterium 340R_concoct_173_sub, assembly GCA_025354065.1. The sequence goes on from JANXNM010000616.1 coordinate 1,049, forward strand.
GAACAGACAGAAGCTGAAATTCTCGCTGTAGACTGTGTATTCGATGGTTATCAGGAATTCCCACCATCAGGCATGGACTTAAGACAAGGTGATCTAAAGGAGGAAAATAAAGATGCGTAGACTCATTACATTTAAAGCTGATGCCGGGGAGATTCGGAAATATCAACAAACTGTAGGAGCCGATCGTGGATCTTGTTTCTATCGCATTGCCAACGTTGGAAGTGTCCCATCTTTAATTAAAACGATCGCAGAACATCATTGTTCTAGCGGAAAACCTGCACCCGAATTAGGCGATCGACTCACTGAAACTATACCTGAAAATAGAGATTCCTTTCGCGACAGCGGATGGGAAGTGATCCGAGTTGAGCGATATAGTTCTGAAATCGATCCGCCTCATGGGAATGAATTTGATGAAATTTGTATTTGCTATTGTGCTTATAAACCATTGTCAAGTCAAGATCAATGGACAAAACAATCTCATCGACTACCTGTTTCAGTTGATTCCTTTGGTGGCGATCGAGAGGCTTATGACGAATGGCTACAATCCCAGAAACAACCTGCGATCGTATAGATTATTAGGCTGACTTTAGGGTTTTAAAATTGAACCGATCGATCGAAAAAACGCCATGGCTATCCGACAACCCCGTTACACTAAAGCAGAAGATTGCACTTTGAAGTAAACTGAGGCTCAGCGTATGTTTATTCATCACTGTCGCCCTCCTCTTCGATCGCCTGCAAAGCCAACAAAATCTCTTCTTCCTTCGCATCAAACGTATCTTCGTCCATGGCCCCCAGATCAAACGCCATCTGTAACTGAAGCAATTGTTTACTCAAAACCGTTTTAGGATCAAACTCATCCATAACCCGATCGTGAATTTGGTCTGCGATCCAAGTCAGACCCGTAATAGGCGAAGCTAAAAGATCAAAAATCATTAGTGAACATTCCTAATTAAGTTGGGCGAAATTATAAGGTGCAGTGAAGTTGTTGTATCGGATTTTGAACCGATCGGGGAATTGCGCATCTAAATCCTCAACATACTGAGAAAATAACTCTTCAGCATCCCAAGAAATCAAAAACGCCGCATTGTAGATCATCGTCTCATCTAACCCATCATTCTCAATTTGTTCAATAGACAAAGGGGATAATTTTTGACGAAACTCATTAACGATCGCATTTCGCCGTTCTACCAT
>JANXNM010000669.1 GCA_025354065.1 Synechococcales cyanobacterium 340R_concoct_173_sub
GGGGCAACACTTCTAACAGGAGTGGTTCTAGAATTTCCCATTCGTCGTCGGTTAAACTGCTGGAATAGGTCATAGCGCTGGAGTTCGTGACTTTTTGATATTTACTTTAGGATACTCTATGATGTCAAATGGGTTCTATAAATTGGTTTTGCACCAAAGACAACAACTAGCTAGATGTCTAACAGGTTAAATATCTAGCTAGTTTGTCAAGCGCTACACATACGTGGTTGCTTTTAACGAATTTACTAAATGTGGGAGATTAAGTGTAAACCTAGATAAGTATTGATACCCATCTAAGTACAACATTCTTCGTGGATGACTCTTCTAGCCAAATACTTGGGCATCTTAATAACTTGATCTTTCCTAACGTGTAAAGCACTATTCTACTTATGCGTAAGTTACAGCATTGGAACTAATTGATCTTCAGTATAATTACTTAACAGCTCTTGAAAAAGTGAAATATTTTAAATTGAGTTCCGTATTTCAATGCATATTGTATTTTCTGATCGAGACCTAGCCTTATCGTGAATGAAAGAGTTGAAATCCAGTACCAACACGGCCTACTGATTATCCAGACTAGTTAAAACAGTCAGTACAATAAATGGATCCGTTGGAGTAGTTCGATCGTAAAATTACTGAGAAATCTCTTTATTATCATGACGACCACCCGATCGCTGCCTTGCAAACGGAATATTCACTGTGGAGCCGCGATCCAGAAGATGGAGTTTTGCCAACCTTGCAAGAATTGGGGATTGGATTCGTACCCTATAGTCCCTTGGGTAGAGGCTTTCTGACAGGAGCAATCACTACTCCCGATAACTTTGCTATCCTGCCCAAAATATGAGTGCGCTGAATCGTTAAAATAGAATTTCCCATTTGCTATACCCAGAGCGTCAAGAGGTTGAATATCCCCTATGCGTATCGATCCCAATTTCACATCATCACAGGACAACTACAAATTATTAACCAATCTCGTTGTCCCTCGCCCGATCGCTGGGGTAACGTCACAGAATGCTGAAGGCGTTATTAATCTTGCGCCCTTTAGTTTCTTTAAATGCGATCGGGAGTGACCCTCTCTATCTCATCATTAGCATCGGCAATAAAGATGATGGCAGTCCAGAAGATACTGCCGCAAATATCATCACTAATGGAGAATTTGTGGACAAGTAGTGATGTTGCATGTGGATGATGAACTGATTGGCGATCGCTTGCACATTAATGGATTTATG
>JANXNM010000677.1 GCA_025354065.1 Synechococcales cyanobacterium 340R_concoct_173_sub
GATCTTTCCGGTTTCCCCTTTACAAGAGGGGGTTAGGGGGATCGGGTCTTTTGCCCCAATGAAAGAACGATCGTAATTGACTACTAATTCACGGGAAATGTTGAAATCCTTGATTTAAAGAAAGCGATCGAATTCCTCCTATATCGTCTCGTATCAACACATTTTTTGTATCTGTAATAGTCCCGATCGGAATACTTTTCGTTAGTTCACAGAATTCATTCGCTTGCTCTGGCGGCATACACAAAATTAATTCAAAATCTTCACCACCATACAAAACCCAATTCAACGCTTGGTGGAATCCTACAATCGTGATCAATTCTTTAATTTCGGGATGATTCAAAATACTAGACTCTTCAAGAATGGCCCCCACACCACTTGCACGACAAATCTGTAGCACTGCATCCGCTAAACCATCGCTCGAATCCATACCCGCAGGTGTCGGATTAGGCAATTGCGAAACCAAATCTAATCGAGGTTGCGGATATTGATGGGCTTTGATCCACGCTGCCCGATCGGACAATGACAAATCACGGCCCAACAGCAACGCTAAGCCCACTCTGGATCGTCCATGAATTCCCGTCATCACAATCCGATCGCCCAATTTTGCACCATTGCGCCGGATAATTTTCGCAGAATCAACCGAACCGATCGCCGTAATCCCCAAGGACAACTGCCGCGATCGCACCACATCGCCGCCCACAATCGAAACCTGCCATGGCTTCAAACAATCCGTAATCCCTTGATAAATCTCCTCAATCCATTGCACCGGAATCTCTGAGGGCAGACTCAACCCGATCGTAATACTCTGCGCCGTTGCACCCATGGCCGCAAGATCCGAAAGATTTGCCGCCGCCGATCGCCAGCCCGCAGCATGGGGCGGTGTAGTCACGATCGGATTCTCCAACCCAACGCTAAAATGGACACCATCTACCAACACATCTGTCGTCACAACCAATCGCGCTGCACCATGGCCGACAATCTCCAACACCGCCCCATCATCGCCAATCACATCCGCCGGACAAAATCGCTGGAGACGTTTTAACAATCCCTGCTCACCAATATCTTGAAGTTTCAAACCAGGATCGATCGCCATAATGTAAACCTAGTCCTCTAGACCCAATGCCTAATTCACTCTCTATGATAAATGTAGAGTCTCGACATGGGATAGAATCATAAGTCTTGAATCTTGATAGGAAATCCCAACGTCATGGCACGATCGTCGCAATTTCAACGGTTGATTAGTTATTTGCGACCACATTCAACAATGGCGCTCCAAGGGGTGTTTGCATTGATGCTGGTGAATGCCCTCGCGATCGCCATTCCCTTGGAAATTCGCAAGGCACTTAAAGAATTGCAAGTGACATTCACCATGGATAGCCTGATCTATCACGCCGGATTTGTAGTCGTCATGGCCAGTATTATGTGGGCGATTCGGCTATATTCGCGTATGCGGCTATTCGGCGTGGGTCGGTTTGTGGAGTTTGATTTAAAACAAAAAATATTTGAACATTTACTACGTCTCGAACCCTCTTATTTTGCCAGCAATACTATAGGAGATCTAATCAACCGTGCCACTAGCGATGTCGATAGCATTCGTCGGCTGATGGGTTTTGCATTGCTCAGTACGGCGAATATTGTCTTTGCCTATGCGTTCACGCTTCCGGCTATGTTCTCATTGAATATTAGATTGAGTTTACTCGCGCTCAGTGTTTATCCATTGATGTTACTGGTCGTGAATTTGTTTAGTAATAAATTGCGAGTTCAGCAACAGGAAGTTCAGGAATCACTGTCTAATTTAAGTGAACTGATTCAAGAAGATCTCAGCGGCATTGCATTGATTAAAATATATGCTCAAGAGGAGAATGAACGTCGTGCATTTGATGAAATGAATGAAACATTATTTGATGTGAGTTTACGATCGGCCCAAACCCGCACATTTTTGTTTCCACTCCTATCGGTCTTGGCCTATGGAAGCACATTAATTATCTTATGGTTTGGTGGCCCAGCCATTCAAAAGGGTGAAATTGGGCTTGAAGACTTGATTCCCCTATTGATTTTTGTAGGCCAATTGGCATTCCCTACCGCACTAATGGGATTCACAATTACCGCCTATCAACGCGGCACAGTAAGCCTCGATCGGATTGAAGCCATTCTATCCGTTGAACCCAAAATCAAAGATGCTGATGATGCCGTTGTGGTGTCTTCTGAACAAATCAAAGGTGAACTTCGCGCTCAAAATCTCACCTATCATCATTCTGGGACTACAACCGAAACTCCGCCTGCCTTGAAAGATGTTACCTTTACAATCTCACCGGGTGAAACGGTTGCGATCGTGGGTGAAGTGGGTTCGGGTAAATCGACATTAGCCAATAGCATTCCGCGTTTGTTAGATATTTCTCCCGGTCAATTGTTTTTAGATGGCATTGATTTGACAAAGATTAGAATACAAGATCTGCGGGGTGCGATCGCTTACGTTCCGCAAGAGAGCTTTTTGTTTAGTACTTCAATTCGAGCCAACATTGCTTATGGAATGCCAACCGCGACTCAAACTCAAATCGAACTGGCAGCCAAAGAAGCTCAAATTCATCCTGAAATTTTGAATTTTCCGCAGCATTACGATACGTTAGTAGGAGAACGAGGAATTACGCTTTCTGGTGGCCAACGTCAGCGCACCGCCTTGGCTCGGGCATTGTTGGTCGAAAGTCAAATTTTGATTTTAGATGATGCGCTTTCCAGTGTAGATAATCAAACAGCAACACAGATTTTAAATAATTTATCCGAAGGCACCGATCGTAAAACAGTAATATTTATCTCCCACCAACTCTCTGCCGCCGCAATGGCCGATCGTATTTTTGTGATGAGCCATGGCAGCATTGTACAATCGGGTTCCCATGCTGAGTTGTTGAATCAATCGGGTATTTATCGAGATCTTTGGAAACAGCAAGAACTAGTCGCTGCAATAGAAGCCTAACTATAAATCCACTCACTCGGACAACTTTATGCTCCCCACCGACCTTTTAATGAATCGCGTAAATGGTGAAACAGTTGTGCCTAAACGAGTGGAATTAGATCAGGCTGTGATTACGATCGCATCTGAATTAATTAATATCTTCACCCTTTCCAAAGGCAGTAGCCGCGCTGAATTAAATCGTCATTTACTAGAACTCGAAGGCGAGGAAACAGACTATCGATTTAAACGTGGATTATCGCATTTACTATCGAGTTCATTTAGTGAATTTGAAACCATATCGCCCCTTGAACCACCGATGCTGCGAGAACGAGTCTTTGCGGCATCAGCCTTGGTGGTGGCTAGTTCTCAAAATACGATCGACACCCTAAAAACAGTCGCCGACCAACTTACTCAAGAACTCGAAAAAGAAGTTCTCCCCGAACAAATAAAACAGGGGCTTTACGCTGATTTGCCGGACAACCAAATTCTAACTGAATTCAAAGCGCCGACTCCCGAAGCTTTACTCCACCGCTACAATCTCTCTCAAGTCCAAGGTATTTTTTATAGGGCTAGCCATGTCCGCATTGACGCACACCGCAATGATCCAGGTGAATATAAATTGCTTTTCCGCTATACCAAACTCTTTCAATTAATGACCTATATTGAAGGTGATGCGGACCATGGATTTACCTTAACGATGGATGGTCCTACTAGCTTATTCAATGATTCAACTCGATATGGTTTGGCGTTGGCTAAAATGCTTCCAGCACTCTTACATGTCACGAAATGGACGTTGACCGCAGATTTACAAATGAAAGACTTATATTCTGGTGAGATTCGTAAAACACGATTTGCAATAGATTCTGATTGTGGTTTGGTAAGCCATTATCCGCCCGGAAAAACCTATGACAGTATGCTTGAAGAGGGCTTTGTCGATCGGTGGAATAAAACTAAAACTGAATGGAAATTAGAACGAGAAGTAGATTTAGTCCCGATTCCTGGAAGTGTAATGATTCCTGATTTTCGATTAGTTCATCCTGATGGGCGAACATTCCTATTCGAGATTGTGGGCTATTGGCGACCGGAGTATTTGCGTAAGAAGTTTTATCAAGTCAAAATGGCCGATCGCACAGATTTGATTTTGGCGGTATCCGAGCGATTGAATTTAGAAAAAGCAGGCGTGAAAATGCAGGACATTCCCGATCGGGTCATTTGGTTTAAAGACAAACTTCTACCAAAGTCAGTATTAGCACTTTTAGATTAAGAATAGTCCTGCATATTTTCT
>JANXNM010000353.1 GCA_025354065.1 Synechococcales cyanobacterium 340R_concoct_173_sub
AACGACTATAGTTCAACGCCAGATAGCAGTGCGGGAACCTCTGGTGCGCCCGTGGACTTGCTCAAATACATTCTGAGCCTTTGCACCGGGGATTCTTCAACCCCAAAGTCATTGTTCATCGTTAAAGATGTTTATCCTTACATCTCTGGTGCTTCTGCTAGTCCAACGGTGATTCGGTGGCTCAAGGAAGTTTGCTATGCATTGAAACGATCGCAGCACCGATTAATCCTATTGCACGACGGCGAACAAACCCCGATCGTATTCCAGGATTTGATTGCTGATTTGAAACATCCTTTACCCGATGAATCAGAAGCGAGTGCGATCGTTCAACGTAGAATCACTGCATTGCAAGATAGTGCCCGATCGCAACGTCAAACCCTACCCGTCAAACTTGACGAAGATGGGATGAAACGATTGGTTCGTGCTGTTTTGGGTATGACTCAAGAAGCGATCGATGATGTTTTGCAGTTAGTGGCGATCGCCGATCGGAGAATTGATGACCGTTCGATCGAAGCCATCAACCGAATCAAACAACAACGCTATGCCAGCCAAGGTATTGAATATGCCCAAGCGCCTGATGTGGAAGTCCAAGGAATGCCTGTTCTCTCTGAATGGGCATCCCGTATGGGTTGTCTACTGGAACCAACGGCTCAAGATTGGAATATCCCATTTCCGAAAGGAATGCTGCTTGCTGGAGAAGGCGGCACGGGTAAAACGCTTGGTGTCAAATGCCTTGCGAAGACTTGGGGATTACCGATCGTTGTTCTGGACCTATCTAAACTGATGCAAAAGGAACTCGGTGCATCAGAAGCCAATCTGAGAGCCGTGATTCAAGCTGCTGAAGCGATCGCACCCAGTATCTTAATGCTGGATGAGATTGACAAGATGTTAGGCAACAGCGATAACGACGGTGGAACATCCAGTCGAATTCTGGGTTACTTCCTGCAATGGTTTCAAGAACATAATTCCTCGGTCTTTGTTGCAGCTACAGCAAACGAACCGTGGAAATTGAAACCAGAATTGATTCGTAGATTTGCCAAATGCTTCTTGGTAGATTTGCCCGACATTCCAGCGCGACGAGGAATCTTTCAGGTGCAGATGGAACGGTATCGGTTGTTGGAGACGATCGCTCCTGACCTTGCTCAGAATTGGCTCGATCTGCTATCAGAACAAACGCCAGATTTCACGGGAGATGAAATTCGTAAAGTCGTTCATGAATCGGCAGTGGCGGCATATGCGGCAGGTCAACCGGGACAAACCGCATTGGAAGCAATGCTAGCGGAAATCAATCTGAAGGAACCGCAATTCAGGCGGAACAATCAGCGATTGCTAGCATTACGGGAATGGGCAAGTTCTGGCAATGCGAGTTTCGTTCGTGAGGCATCTCAACGGATTATGCATGAACAATTGATGGGCGATCGATTAGTGAATTTCGCTGATTAATCCAGACGTGGGAGGGGGAAACCTCTCCTACTTTTTTAAACTGTCAAAAATAGGAGAACCAGATGGAACGTTCTGAGTTGGATAGAGCGATCGTTCAGTGGCATTTTACGTGTGTCGAGCCAGCAAACAATCACAACAAATTCTGGTCGATTTGGCTACTCCAGAATGGTGATCTCTATGTGAAATATGGACGAATTGGCAATGCGGCTCAATCTAAGCATCATTCAATTGGGAATGGCACGCTTGCATTTCGGAAGATGGATTCATTAATCCGCCAAAAACAAGCAAAGGGCTATCGTCTGACTGAAAGTCCACAACAGACAACACCAGAAGTAGCCCAGCCTGTTCAGATGCAAACAGATGCACGATCGATCGCTTTATCTTGGGACTGAAGGGGCGATCGCCCAGATGCTATAACCAATCATGCCCAAACCTTTCAAGTGGGCCAGGAGAATTCAAATGCAAATTATTAATTGGATTGATACATTCATGACCTCGATCGTCTGGTTCATCGACCTGAGCCAAACAGTATTCCAAATACTCAGCTCTGATAGAGCGAAACAGGTCTATAAAGCGATCGCCCTTTTCATTGGAGTTCTTTGTATTGCGATCGTTCTGGGTTTTGCGAAGACCATACAGATTGCCTTTGTCAGTGCATTTGAAGCCTTTATTGAAGCTCTAGAAATTCCCGAAGCTTCCACAGAAATTTTGACAGTTCAAAAATCTAAGCCACTAATGGCAGAAGCTCAAACAGAAATCTTGATAGTTCAAAAATCTGAGTCGTCCATTCCAGAAACCTCAACAGAAATTTTGACAGTTCAAAAATCTGAGCTACTAATGCCAGAATCGATCGTCTCTGACCTACGTGTCCATTCCTTACGCAAAGCTGCAACGGCAAAAGGTATCCCCAATGCAGGTCGGATGAAGAAAGCTGCTTTACTCGCCGCCTTATTCCCTTCAGGAGATATTTTATGTCAGTCTTAGAATCGGTACTTCAGGAAGTCCGGCAAGAAATTAGGGCGATCGTCGATAGTGAAGGCAATCCCATTGAGTCGGATGAAGTGGAAGAGGCGATTGCACAACTCCTTCGAGCACATCTTGAAGACTGCCAGTTCCGTCATGAAATCCAGGAATGGCTGGACAATTATCGATTCAGCTTCTAATTGATGAATGAAGCGATCGTGACCCGCAAGCATTACTTTTTCCCAAATGGTTTGAAACTATCCGCACTGGACGTTATCTTGTAGTGGTAATTGTTTATCAGATGGATATCCCTCGTTACTGGATTACTACGACCTACACCGCACGCAAAATTACCGGAGGGCAGACACAATGGAAAAACAACTAACTATCCATTACGACAAAATTGGCGATATTCTCTATGTCAACACCTGTCAGCCCTATCCAGAACAAGAATCTGAAGAATTAAGCGATGAAATTACTGCTCGTCTCAATCCCATCTCGGGTACCGTCGAGAATTTAGAAATTCTATTCTTTACTCAACGCACCCAACCGTTAAATCTTCGCGCCCTCCCGATCGGTAAAGCATTGTTACCTGCGGCCTAAGTAAATACTGGCAACTTAATCTGGAATCCACCATGACCTCCCTGACCCAAACCATCATCGATAGACTCCAAACCCTTCCGCTACAAAGGCAGCAGCAAGTCCTTGCGACCCTCGAAGATGAAGACCTGCTGTCCAACATCAGCCCCGCAGAACTGCACGCCCTTTCCGCGATCGCCCTCTCACCTCCCCTTCAAACTCAATTGAGTGATTTACTGGATCGCAATTCAGAGAATCAACTTTCCCCTGAAGAACTCACTCACCTCGATCGAATTCTCGAACAAGTAGACCAACTGAATCTTCTCAAAGCCCGTGCCCGCTATACCCTTGACCATTTTAGAAAAGCGAATCTTGCGTGAGTCCCTATATTCCCATCCAACTGCAAAGAAATATTCGTCAGCATTTCAAAACCCGTTGTGCTTATTGTCAAACCTCAGAAGCTTTAATTGCCACCCGCTTTGAAATAGACCATATTCGACCGCGATCGAGAGGGGGTGAGACCTGCTTTGAAAACCTTTGTCTGGCTTGTCCGCACTGCAATAGACATAAATCCGATCGGGAATCGTTTCGGGATCCAGAAAGCAATCAAACTGTTCCATTCTTCCATCCCCAGAAACAACGGTGGCAAGAACACTTTGATTGGAATGAGAATACCTCAGTCTTGCTGGGACTCACAGCCAGCGGTCGCGCAACTTTAGAAGCACTAGAAATCAATCGTCCACCTCTAGTCCACCTTCGTAAACTTTGGCGCAAATTGGGCGAGCATCCGCCTAATGACTAGGAGTTCCCAAGAGATTACCCATTGATTTAAAACTCCCAATCTTGTCCTACAAAACGGATTTATGTAGGACAAGATTGGGAGAAATGCAACAATTTCAAATCTTGTCTACAATGAGCGTCAAGTCATTCTTTCCTGTCCCCATTGCCCACTTCAAGCGTAAGGACAATCTCAATGCAACCCGAAGAATCTATTCCAACTCCGAAAAAGACTAAGCCCCGCAGCTTGCCAATTCCACCTGTGGAAGACGATCGCCCTGAAGTCATTATTCAGCCGCAGAGGAAAGCGAGACGGTCAAGTTATGACTCTGTAGCAGATCGCCTTGCCGAAGGTGCGGATATTGATTTGCTGATTGAACAGGGTTATTTCGACGAATAAGGCTCATTTACCCGTACCCTCACGGCGATCGTAATGAACATCATTCAAATAGACCTCAAAACTGGGAAGGTCCTTCAACAGACCAACCCGGAAACGTTGCTATTGGAACCAAAACTGAAATTAGTAGGGCATTCCTATCTCGAAACTTGGTTGAATCATCACGGATTGAATGATGCTCAGTTTTACGTTGCTGATTTTTATGATGGTGTTGTGGACCAAGACCGTCAACGATTGGAAGAAGATGGAAAGATTCTCGTGTTCACCAACGGGAAGAAGGGCTGTTTCACCGATCGCGATACTGCCAAATTGATGACAGAAAGCGATCATTCCATATACGCTGCGAATCAAAATTCTGCTCATTATGGCGTTGCTTATGGCAGCTTGATTGCTTCGGATGGAATTGCTTCCACATTGCGATCGGATTGTAAAATCTTAGTTGTAGATGATGAGAGGCGATCGGCTGGTATTGAGGTTGAAGACCTGGACCATTTGCTGAATAAGATGGGCGATGGGACGATGCTAGTCTCGGATGCCGTCATCCGAGCGCTCCTGACAGAAGAAGATACCAATCTTGACCCCCACAATCTTGTAACGCAGTTTAGAGCGGCATCACTAGACTTTCCAGGCATAGCGAAAGGGACGTTAACTCATAGCCAATGGTGTGATTATTTAGGAGTGGATGCGATCGTCTCTCGTAGTGATATCAAAGGCGATGATGGTAGATTTTCAACGATCGGCATTCATGAAGTCGAAACCTTTTGGATTAATCGCAAAGCTGATGCAGAGTATGGATTGCAATCAGTGGGAGCGCAGGTGAAGGGCTGTATTCCAGAGGCGCCCTTGCAGGAATTCAATCCGATAATGAAGGCGAAGGCGGAGAAGCTGGCGGCGATCGCAACAGATCCCGTTGCCTTAATGAAGTACTATGCCGAGAAGAAACGAGATGAAGTGTCGCCTGAAGGGGAATCATTAGAAGAGAATCCCGATCGTCCGAAAACTGATTGGCTTAAGGAATTAGCCGCCGCAGACCAGCATGGACAATTGGCCGGATTCAAGCGCGTCAATACAGAATTAGAACGGTTTCTCAAGGGAGAACGAAAAGATTTAGCATTGCGGGGAATTGAAGTGCCCAGTGCGACGGCGCAACAGCACTCAGCCCTCAAACCTTTGGAGATTGCCAATCGAAATTTACCCCAAGGGGCGATCGTGGCTTACTACCGATCGCCCTTCCCAAACGTCGGTGCAGCGGCGATCGCGATTAACAATATCCGATCGTTGCGATGGAACGATCCAGAGAGTTATGACAAGCAAGGGGTTATCTTTTTGAACCCCTGGACCGCGAAGAATATTGCCATTACGGATTTTGATGGCGATCGTAATGGTTGTTTTGTTGGGTTCACAGCAGCAGATGTGGAAGACCCAAATGGAATTGGAACAAAATTACCAGATTATTTACGATCGCAATTAGAAAAGCTATCAAATCGTCCTGAAGTCGAACAATACGAAGCGGCGAGAGCATTGATCCAAGGGATAATTGCAGAACAGGTTTGGGTGAAGCCTGCGGATTATCCGATCGCCGTGACTGAAATCATTCAAGCAACTGCACCCGACCGCCGTTTCACCTGCTTTCACTTGAGCATCAAAGTTATCTAGATAAGGGAAAATCGATTGACCTGTATGGTGTCGAAGACCCAAGCTTCATCAATCAAACATACCAAAAGCGGCAGTGGCTGTTGGCGATACTTCCAATTATGGTGGCACAAATCATCCACGTTTACATTGTGCTACACAAACAATTAAGTAAATTTTATTTTAATTGCAGCTACGGCATCATTAAGGCCATTGGTATGAACCCACCCCACAAAGCCTCCAAACACCATATTTCCATCACAATCGGCAATGAATACATAATTGCAACTCAGCGGATCTTTCCATATTTTCAGTACGGAACCATCCCGCAAAGTAAAGCGTGGTGTCGCTCGCTTGAAATCTCTACCATGAGCTTGGGTCATTCCATCTACTTGATTGAGAACATCAACGACTTCTGCTGCAAGACTGGATATACGGTTAGCAGCTGGCGCAGGAGTATTCCATTCGTCAATAGAGTCATGAACTTTCTCATATATCTTCGCTACAGGTCCTAAGAAATTCAACATAATTAATTTCATACTTCTTGTTGTATTAACCTAAGCATTCCCAATCAGCGAAGACAAATAACCTCGAACTTTGAACCAGCGCTGACCAACCAATCGCACCTTGAGGAGCAGCGACTTGCCTATGCTTCTGCGCTTTGGCATCACAGCGATGGTATGGGAGTCGTTTTGAAGGGTTTTATGCCGGAGGTGACAGAACGGCTTAAACAGATGCCTAGGCTCAAACTAACGGGGCTTCAGCAAGATGTGAATCAGGTGGGGACATTGCCAGAGGGTGATTATCGGATTCAATTTACGACTCACAGCTATGTCAAGAATGGTGAGGTGCGAGCGGTTCCGGCTATTGCATTAATTGATACTAGTGGCGAAATGACCAGTTTCGGGGTGATTGATGCACGGTCAATGCGGTTGCCAGAGGGGACGATCGCGATCGCTCACATTACATCCGAAGAGAGGATTGCTCAAGTTCAGGTGATGGAAATTTTGAACGTTCAACAAAATCACGATCGGTTTCATCCTTCGCGATCGGAATTGCGAGAATGGTATTTGGTGGCGGATGTGGAACAGCGGTTAGAAATACAGGCGATCGGACGAAAACTCAATGACGCCTATTGTGATGAGATGGGGTTTGATAAGGCGGAACCGGGGGAATTGGCGATCGTGCCGACTCCGATTGAGTACAGGTCCGATCGGGTTGCTCTCAGCAAATCTGAGTTTGAGGAGATGAGACGGGCGATCGGGGAGCAGCAAATTCAGCCTGCTCTTTTGGAGCGGTAGGACACTGATTAGACGAATGATCGCGATATAATCAGAAGTAATTTGGTACTCTCTTATCCACATCACTGATGTCTATCACGCTTGATCTGCCCCCAAATATCGAAGCACTTCTACGCCAGCGTGCTGAAAGTACGGGACAAGAAATTTCACAGATCGCTTTAGCTGTGCTCACCCTCGGCCTCAGTCTGGACGATCGGGATTTTTTTGAATCATTAAATGGAATCCAACAAGGACTAGAAGACTTTGAGCAAGGAAGATTTTCGAGTTTAGAAGACTTCGTTTCTGAGCAAAACCAGAAATACGGACTATCGCTTCAGCCATGATGTACCGCATTGATTTCTCCAGTGTTGCTAAAGCAGAAGCGGATGCGGCATTTTTGAGTTTCTCTCAGTTCACGGCTGCCGATCGTTCCCAAGCTTGGTATCAAGGGTTGATTAGAGCAATCGTCTCACTCCAAGAAATGCCTCGTCGTTGCCCGATCGCCCGTGAAAATAATTTCTTTAGTCAGGAAATCCGACAACTGCTCTACGGGCGCGGGAAACAGGCTTATCGCATTTTATTTACCATTCTCGATGACCAGCCGATTCCGACGGTGAGAATTCTCTACATTCGTCATGTCTCTCAGAAAACGATCGGGGAGCCGGATGAAGATTAAATCCTGAGCACCTTCTTCTATGGGGAACCATCAGCCAGTGTATTCTTTCCATTTCTCCACATGAGATGGACAAATCAATATGGCTAGCGCCCTGAAGCCATAGGAACCTTCGGAATCCTTTTCTTTACTACCGAAGGAGATTCACTATGAGCGCTGGATTCAATCAAATCACTATTCTCGGTCGTCTCGGCAATGATCCAACGACCCGTGATACTCGCACTGAAACGACGGTTACTCACTTTGATGTAGCCGTGGATGAACGTTACAAAAACAAAGCGGGTGAGAAAATCGAGAAAGTCACTTGGTTTCGTTGTGAAGCCTGGAATGGACGCGGAAAGGCGATCGGTCAATATATTGGTAAAGGCAATCGCATTCTCATCAATGGTCGGATGGAGTTTCGCAGTTACGATCGGGTCGTCGAAATCAATGGCGAACAAGGCACTATCAAATTCCCAGATCCGATTCTAGTGGTTGAGGATTTCAAAATCATTGACTGGAAAGAAGAAGGCGATGGGTTCGACCAGGGTGATTTCTAGAATAATTAGGGCTGACTCTTCGGAGTTAGCTCTATTTTTTTGAACTATCAAACTGTGAATTAAATCAAAAACGATCGGTTTTACAACTTTATCCATATACTAAAAGTATTCTATTTATTACTCAGCACCATGGATTTCAGTGTTCTCTCCCCCGATTTTAAAAAACAGCTTGAACAACAGCTCACTCGTTTACAAAAAGAACGGGAAGATATTATTTCTCAAGCAGCCCAGTCTGTAGATACAAATATTAGCCATATCAATGCCCTACTAGGTGAAGTAGAAGTCCCTGAAGCTCCCACTAAACGGGTTTACAATCGCAAAACATCTGAAGAACCTGAAGTACGGATTAAGCGGCCTTACAATCGTAAACAGCCAACGAGCATCGCATCTGAATCCAATGCGCCTAAAAGTAAATCAACGTCTAGTAAAACAAAGCAAGTCAAGGCTCCAAAGTCTAAACCGAGTTTATCTGACTTTCCAGCATTGAAATCTGATTATGCCAGTATGACTCCAGCAGAGGCGATCGTTGCCCTATTAAAAGCAGCACCGAGTCAGGTTTTTACGGTGGATGAAGTGATTGCGGGGATTTATGGGACGATCCCTGAGGCCCAAATGCCGAAGACGAGACAGCGGATGGGCGTGACATTAGGTCATTGTGCCCGTCGTCAGGAGTGTGTCAAGGTCGATGGGGAAATTTCGCAGTATCGGTTTAGCTAAGTCTGTTAGGGGCGATCGCTACCGCGTAGTAATCATAGTCTTCACTGGTATGCACTATGATTGCTCACGATTGTAACGCGCTACAAACAAATGCTCCCTATGCGGAAATCACATCTGATATTGGGACGATCGAAGTCATGCTTAGTCAAATTCTCAAATCAAAACCCACAGCAAAACGCTTATGTCAACAAATATTTGGTAATGCAAAGCTTCATTCTCCCCATGCGATTAGCTGTTTACTCAGATTACATCTAGAACAGCCCGATCGCCTAGGTCTTACTTCAAGCCAAGCGAAAGCCCTGAAGAATACGGTCGCGTTTGGTCATCAGCTTTATGCACAGGCTCAATCTACTTTTCCTGCTTTTACTGAACCCCCGATCGCGGCTCAATTTCTTTGTAATACGATCGGCTGGAGTAATGTAGAACAGTTTGCTATTTTGGTCCTAGATGTCAAGAACCAGATTCTGGGAACACAAGTTTTGACTAAAGGTGGATTGACCTGTGTTGAAATTAGTCCTCGTGAAATATTTGAAATCGTTCTCCGGTTGAATGGCTATAGTTTTATTGTGGGACATAATCATCCCAG
>JANXNM010000781.1 GCA_025354065.1 Synechococcales cyanobacterium 340R_concoct_173_sub
AGCTCTTTTAACCGTCCAGACAAGGTGCCGTAATCAAACTCGACCGTCTCTGTGAAGATGGTATTGTCCGGCATGAAATGAACTTGGGTTCCGGTTTGGCTACCTGCCCCATCTTTGGCTGCCAAATCTCCCATGGAAAGCCCACGTTCAAAGCGTTGCGTATGAATTTTCTGATTGCGCCACACCGTGACATCTACCCATTCAGAAAGCGCATTCACTACCGAAATCCCGACCCCATGTAATCCGCCGGAAACCTTATAACCGCCATCACCGAACTTCCCACCCGCATGGAGAATTGTCATCACCGTTTCTAGCGCGGATTTTCCAGTCTTGCTATGAATATCGGTTGGGATGCCGCGTCCATCATCTCGAACGCTAACGGATCCATCTTCGTGAATAATTACGTCAATGTTTTTACAATAACCAGCTAGTGCTTCATCAACGGAGTTGTCCACAACCTCATACACTAGATGATGCAAGCCGCGTGGCCCCGTCGTACCAATGTACATTCCTGGGCGTTTACGGACTGGCTCAAGTCCTTCAAGAACTTGGATCTGTTGGGCGCCGTAATCTTGAGTCATGAGGTGTGGTACTCCGTCTGGACGATGTTGAAATCAAAGAAACAAGCCGAGAACATCTCTTTTACGAAAATGCCCGTGAGAACGTTTGCGACGCTTTAATATAGCAAGTATCTCAATAATTCTAACATGAAAGGGTTGTAGACGATTTTAAGAGGCTCTGAGAAGCATTTTGTATAGGTATAGGGACGAAAGTATGACAGATGCAGTGACAGATGCAGTAAAATTTGATCTAGATTTGGGTCCGATCGTCCAAGCCGCTACATCAAGACACAATCAGCTTAATAATTCAAATGTACTATATAAAATCATACCAGAATTTCCCAGTGGATTGATCACGATTTGTGGAGCGACGGCGACGGGAAAGTCAGGACTGGGAATTGCGGTTGCCCGCGAACTAGGGTCTGTCATCATCAGCGCGGACTCTCGGCAAATTTATCGTGAGTTTGATATCGGTAGCGCTAAGGTGACTCCGGCGGAGATGGCGGAGGTTCCCCATTATTTGGTCGATGCTTACGATCCGACAGAGACTGTCTC
>JANXNM010000881.1 GCA_025354065.1 Synechococcales cyanobacterium 340R_concoct_173_sub
GCCCACACCGATCGTATTGAACAAATCCTCTAGTAATATCTCTAATACCTCTTCTGTCCAAGAACACGACAGTACCCACATCCAGAACAATCTAGTCAAAAAATCCACCGCTGGCACCAAACACAGCCCAGACTGGCTAGACGCAAAATCCGTTGACCTCGGCTACAAAAAAAACTGGGCCGATCGCTGCATCGGATGTCTAGATTGGATTTTAGTGAAAATTGAGCAAACTTTCTTAACAGTTTGGCAAGCTCTAGTCACTCTGTTTCAAAGTCGATAACATTCCAGGTTAAGATACATTGCATAGAGCAAACCCATCTCAAACTCTTCTTGGAGTATTTAGCCATGCTTACCCTCAAAATTGTTGTTAATGTCATTGTGGCAATGTTTTTATTGATGTTCATTTTTGGTCTCCTAAATAGCGATCCATCACGGAACCCCAACCAACGTGACCTTGAGTAATTACTCACATTGATTGATGAAAAAGCTATTCGCTATCGTGACAGACAGTTAGTGGGTTGGTTCTGAGACTGAACTAAAGAGCAGATCGTTCACAGATTTATCTTCATAAGATCACTGTGCGATCGGTTTTCAGTTAAGCCTTTGGTACTTCCTTGACTGTCTTATTTTTTGTGAGACATTTTCTATGCCCTATCCGGCTGCTTTCGCTGAATTGCTCAAGACCCCAGAATTCTTGTCGCAAACGCCACCCGCCCTGACCCAAAGTGTGGCCCCAAGTGCGTTTAATTTGGCACTCCCCTTACTGTCAGAAGCCCTTCAGCCCCTCAGCCCAAGTAGTGGCATAGTCCCCCCGGCAGCTCCTCCGATCGAAATTTCTCCCAATTCCGATCGTTCAAGCAGCCCAATGCCTCCGACTGTAGAAACTCCTGCATCTACCAGTCAAAAAACTCCTGCCGTTCCAATCCCAGCCGTTCCCACCGTCCCGTTGCCCAGCGCAATTCAGCCCCTTGCCGCCGATGGCATGATTGAACTCAAAGCGGATCGACAAACCTACGACGATCGTCGTCAAATTTTTATTGCTGAAGGCAATGTTTTCATGCGGTTCCGCGATAGCCGAGTTAAGGCCGATCGACTTCAAGTCAACTTGGTCAATCGTTTCGCCGTGGCTGAAGGAAATGTAACCTTTGTCAAAGGCTCGCAAGTGCTTCAGGGCGATCGGTTTGAATATAACTTTGTCCAAGGAAACGGAAGCATTCGTGGAGCTAGAGGAGAAATCGCTACCCAAAGTACTCAAGACTTTACTGATGGCCCTCTCAGCACGGATGTTTCGGCTAGTTCCACTATCGGCAAATCCATTAGTGATCGAATTTGCCGTAACCAACCCGCCACGGGCATCGACAGCCGCATTGGTTCGGAATTAGTTGTCGGGAGTGACTTTAGTTCTCTTGGGC
>JANXNM010000355.1 GCA_025354065.1 Synechococcales cyanobacterium 340R_concoct_173_sub
ACAGGGCGATCGATCGTGGGACTTGTCGATAAGTTGCTTGATGCAATTCTAAGATTTGAACTGATTCTCCATCAAATCGCCAAACTTCTGGAATGCCTAGGGCGCTGTAAATGGGTAAACGCGCTAAGGATAAACTGGTGATGTCAATCTCAATTGCTAAATCAGGGGGCGGGTCTGTGGTTAGGTCAATGTCCATTTTTCCCCGAATGGCAGCTTCATTTTGAATGTAGTAACATTCGTCGGCTTCAATTCCTTTTGCTAAGTCCTGCCGTCGCCAAGTAGTAGATCCTAAGCTGCGAATTTCAATGTCTAGTTCTTCTGTGATCAGTTTAAGAATGCGACCGAGCCAACGTTTGTAGCTTTCATGGGGGACTAAAGGCATCCAAATCTCCAGTTGCCCATTGTCATAGGTCAGGCGCTTGCTCGGTTGTGATTCTAGTTCAGTGATGAGTTCGTCAAAGGTTTCCCAAGAAATATCTTGCAGCAGGATATGTTCTGGGGCGAGGTGTAATCGGTGAGGATGAAGTTTTGGCGATATGACGGTGATCATTCTATTCCCCTTCTCTAAGGCTTTCCTATTCTAAGATTCTGCTGACGAATTCAACTAGCCTGCGATCGATTTCCCATCGGTTCGAGTAATTACGACCACCGATGGTTTGGCAGGGCTGTTGGGTTTGAGATTGGGGAAGTTAGATCCGATCGGGACTTGACGCAGCTGGGATAGGGTTTTGCCATCTGCACTTTGAAAATCGAAGGATCGGGTGTCGAAGTTCATATTTTGACGGGTGCCATTGCTTTCGCCGGGGTGCTGGACACTGAGGAAAAGCGATCGGTTATCACTGCTCATAATTGGTCCTGTGAGTTCGCTTTCCATAGGTCCGATCGCAAACAAATGGGCTTTTCCTGCATGATCACCTTGGCTGGGAATGCACCACATGTTGTTACTGCCGAAAACGCCGCGCCGATCGGGCATGTTGGGAGCTAGCTCTTTGGCATCACGGGAGGGTTTATTGAGCTTGTCAGATGATATGTCGCAGACAACCCAGATGTTTTGGTCTTTGTCAATCATTAAGTTGTCGGGATTGGAGAATCCACTGCCGCCCGCGATCGGTTCGCCGCCCAGGTTGAACATGTTCCATTTGAAGGTCAGGGCTTCAGGGGCATTGTTGTCTTCTACAAGACGGGTGATAAAACCATATTCGTAGGGAATTTCGCCCTTTGGTCCTTTGAAGATGCGCCGATCGGGACTGCCATCGATTTTGCTGGGGCTGCCGGAGGTGAACGCAATATACAACGAGCCGTCGGGTGCTATTTCGGTGTCTTCGGGACGAGCCGTACAAGTGGCTCCGGCAGCATTGGCGGCATAGTGAGCATCAATTAGGATTGCGCCTTGTTTTTCGGTGGGATTGCCGCTGTATAGATCTCCCAGGGTTTTGTATTTTTGTTTATAGTCGTTGACTTTGGCATCATCGGTGATGGGAGAAAATCCGCCGTCGGGTCGCAGGGGCAACGGAATCATGCCACCAATATGTTCACTGGGGAGATCTGGATTGATGGCTGTATCAGCGTTAAGGGCGATCCAGTTGCCTGTGCCGTCAGCGTTAAATTTCGCGGCGTAAAGCATTCCGTCTTCGAGAAGTTTTGAGTTGGCTTTATCAGTAATGGTCATGACATTGTTTTTGCTGACAAATTTGTAAATATGACCGCCTCGCCGATCGCACCCAGAGTAAAACGCGATCGGTTTGCCCTCGACCACGCGCACGCCCACAGCTTCATGACGATAGCGCCCGAGCCAGGTGTGTTTTGTCCCGTAATCGTTGGGGTTTGAGGGATCGAGTTCGACAATCCAACCATATTTATTCCCAGCTAACCCGAAAACATTACCCTGACCGCTGACTTCTTCTGAATCGATCGCAACCGTCCGCATTTTGGGTTCAAAAGAAGTCCCATCACCATGGACCGCCTCTGGAACTTGGTTCTGAATATTTTCTTCAGCACTCAATACCGTTCCCCAGGGAGTCGTACCGCCAGCGCAGTTTCCAAGCGTGCCGATGATTTTATCGCCGATCGTATCGATATAGCCTTGGCCAGATTTTTTAATGAAAACCTGTTTTGCGGGTCCAGTGCAAGCAAGGTAATTTTTATCATCTAGGCCCGAAATTCCCGTAATCCGTCGATCGGCCTTGGAGTTTGTCCGTTCCCATTTACCGTCAGAATTACGCTTGACACTAATTACCCCAAGACCTTGATCGATTAAGGCTTCTTTACAGACCGTTTGAATTTGTTGTTTTAGGATGCTATCGTCAGCCAGAGAAAATGCATCAATACCGTTTTTAAAGGATTTGAGTTCTTTTTCAATAAGTGCGATCGGTAAAGGTTTGCCAATTACTTCTTGATAGTTTTGAATCCAGGGAACCGCACTGATGTATTCAAAATTAATCGTCAAAAGCCCTTCGTTGGGTGCAGTTTCGACAAACGATAGGTAGTCATTATTAAAGCCAAAGCGGGAATTACCGATTTTATCTCCCCAAGAACCAATAACTTGATAGCTATAGCCGACAGGCAGAACCAAATCATCTTTGACTTCATAACGAACTAGATTCGCGATTTGCTGGGCCAGAGGGAAGCCTGATGTTTCGATCGGCAATGGGCCTTGAATCGGTTGGAAGCCAACGCCGATCAGTTTGGGGTTAAAGGTTGTAGTGGTTGCAGATTTGGTCTGGATTCCGTTGGATTGACAGGCAGTGGTGGCAATGGCGCTTCCCATGAACAGCAAAAAATCTCGGCGGCTAAGACTCATAAGGTTGCGGATGTATGGCTGTTCTCTACTAGTCCAATGTAGCGAGAGTAGGTTAAGGAAAGATGATATTAATTTTAGATTTGCGATCGAGGATTTGCGACAATACTAAAAGCGATACTCAAAACAGTTTTTAGAGAGAGACTTAATGGCGGCACTACGGATTGGAAATGGCTATGATTTGCATACGTTAGTAGAAGGGCGTGACTTGATTCTCGGCGGAGTAAAAATTGATCACGAGAAAGGATTATTGGGACATAGCGATGCTGATGTGTTGACCCATGCCATTATGGATGCGCTACTTGGAGCCTTAAGTTTGGGTGATATTGGCCATTATTTTCCGCCCACAGACGATCGATGGAAGGGCGCGGATAGTTTGAAATTGCTGGATCAAGTTTATCAACTGGTCAAGTCAAAAGGTTGGCAATTGGTCAATCTAGATTCGGTGATTCTGGCAGAACGACCCAAAATGAAACCCCATTTGCCTGCGATGCGTGAAAAAATTGCAGCGGTGATGGCAGTGGATCCAGAATTAATCGGGATTAAGGCCACCACCAATGAAAAACAAGATTCGATCGGCGCGGAAAATGCGATCGCGGTCCATGCGGTTGTTCTATTGGAGAAAATTTAAATGGAGTATCGTCGATTTGGGAAAACAGAGCTTCAGATTTCAGTGCTGTCCTGTGGC
>JANXNM010000812.1 GCA_025354065.1 Synechococcales cyanobacterium 340R_concoct_173_sub
CTTCACAGCCTGAGTCATACCGATCGTTAGCAATAGTAATCAGTTGCTTTCTGAGTTCGTTGGACTGTTGGGCATCTTCGATTCGGGATTGAGTGATTGAGGGACTGAAGGCCCCGCGACTGAATCCCATTACTAGGCTAAGTAGGACGGCTGCTCCACTCATTCCGGCCAGGACGAACTTTGTAGGGTTGTCTTGGAATAGGTTTTCTAAGGTTTCTCTCATTCGGTGTCTCCGTCTGTAGTACTTGAGGGGAGGGCGATGGTATTGATGGTTTCGCCCAGCTCGTTGCCATCGGTGGTAGTCCAATCGAGTTGGAGGTGGTGAATACGCTGGGAGGCCCTGAAAAAACAGTCTTTGAAGCCGTTCTCTACGATCGAAACGGCCTGGTTCACGAAGTCGTCTCTTATGTGGTCCATTTGTTTCTGGAGTTCGTCGAGTGCCCTCGTATTCCTGGCTTTGACGGTGTTGAGAAGCGTCTGAGAGGTGGGTGCCTCAAATTGTTCGTCGATAAGGTCGGATTCAAGGTTGGACAATTCCCCGTCAGTGGTAGGTTCGATCGGAGCGATAAGGTTGTCGGAGATCTCAGGAACTGGAATCGCCGAAGTTCCTGCAATTGCTGGATTTTGGGCTTTTTTTAACTTAGTCATTACTTCACCTTCCCATCGCAAAAGATATAGATTACGGTCTTTAAATTGGCCTGGGGGTTTGCCTTGAGGAATGCATCTAACTGATGAGCCGTTGCGATGTCTAGACCCCAGTAAGCTGAGGGCTTTGCGCTGTTTCCATGGGCTTTCCTATCTGCGAAAGCCAAAGAAATTAACGTCTTTTGTTCGGAAGATTTACTCATCGTCAAGTCCTCCTAATAGGATTTGATTTCAGTGGCATCAGACGGGCGATAGTATTCTTGATGGGCATCTTTACGCAGTTCGTCCATGGCCAAGTTTTCAGGGTCATGTTGACTTAGCCAGGTGTCTAAATCTTCCATTTCTGCAAAGTTCAGGATTCCGCCGTCTTCGAGATCCATCAGGAAGCGATAAGACTTCCCA
>JANXNM010000362.1 GCA_025354065.1 Synechococcales cyanobacterium 340R_concoct_173_sub
TCAAATCAAAATCACCAAAATCCAACAGCCAAAATCATTTAAGTGAGTGCTTCTAGATAATCTCGAACCTGATTACGTCGTTTAGGTTGACGCAACTTCTGAAGTGCCTTTGCCTCAATCTGTCGGACCCGTTCTCGAGAAAGCTCCAAGGCGCGACCAATATCGGCTAAGGAATAGGGCTGGCCATTAGTCAAACCAAAACGCATTTTAATTACATCCCGTTCCCGATCGGTTAAATCTGCCATCAACAACAGCAAATCTTTCCGTAGTGATTCACGCATCAACAAATCTTCCGGCGACAGATCCTCTGTTTCCAGCAAATCGCCCAGTTCTGTATCTTTTTCTTTGCCAACCTTGGTTTCTAATGACACCGCACGGGGCACTTTTAGCAGCACTTCCCTCACCTGATCCACACTCATATCTAGCTCTTGGGCCACATCTTCAATTGATGCAGTCCGACCTTTTTCTTGAGAAATCTTTCGCTGAGCTTTTTTGATTTTGTTTAGTTTTTCAGTAACGTGGACCGGAAGCCGAATCGTACGACTCTGGGTAGCGATCGCCCGCGTAACGCCCTGACGGATCCACCAGTACGCATAAGTACTAAACCGATAGCCTTTAGTCGGGTTGAATTTTTCCACGGCCCGTTCCAAGCCCAACGTCCCTTCTTGAATCAAATCCAACAGCTCTAAACCTCGGTTTTGGTATTTCTTCGCCACAGACACCACGAGACGAAGATTCGCCTTGATCATGTGTTCCTTAGCCCGAATTCCCTCGGTTTGAACTTTCTCCAGCTCTTCGACACCTATATTTGCAACATTAGCCCAAGCCTGTTTGCCTTCTGCCATCGCAGGTTTTAGTTCTGCAACCGTGAGAATGCATTGGGAGGCCCAGCGTTCTAGGGATGGACGATGACCCAAAATCGCTGTCAACCGATCGCGAGCTTCAATAACCTTGACGTACTTGGCAATGGATCTATTATTCAGGCTGGATGCCGTATTTCGATGTTCAAGCAGCAGCATATAGCGCTGAACACGTTGGGCTTCCATCACTTCTTCGTCTCGGCCCAAGAGCTTAACACGTCCGATTTCTTGCAGATACATCCGCACCAAATCTGTGGTTCTGCTTCGTCCGGTTGTAGGAATAACTGCGATCGCCTCATCCAGATCTAAATCGCCTATTTCTAGAGAAATCTCTTGAAGATTAGGCTCCTGAAAATCGACATCCAGGAAAGTCGGCTCTTGAAAGTCCGAGTCCTGAAGGTCAATAATTAATAGCTCAGGCGAGGAATCCGTGGATTCAAAACTTTGAGTTAGCACAGAAAGATTATCCATAGAAAAACTCTGATATAAACGGTAGGCAATGACTCCAAAACTAGGAAACCACAACCCCCGTATTGACGGGTTAGCTTATTTAAGGTATGTGCCTAGACTGCCCGCGATCGCACTCTGAATTAACAGCACGTTTTAATCCGGCCAGGACTAGAACTCGACAAACTTATTAGGCTCGTAGGTTTACTACGACTTCTTTCTCTCACGTTCCAGAATGGTCCGTAACTTATGCGCTTATCCCTAAGATGTCTTTAACAAACTATCACTCCCAATACAAAAAATTATCTGAAGCTTTAGTCTTAGACGAGGCAAAGATGAGCCAGGTTCCAGCTAAATTTGCATTTCTTCAGGTTTACTCACTCGGGACATCAAAATATTAAGCGCATCCATGGGCGTGACTTGACCTTGGAGTAGACGACTAACCTGTTGGGTGATGGGCAAATCTATTGCGGCATGAGTAGCAAGTTCGATCAGAACCATACAAGTATTAATCCCTTCGGCAGTGCCTTCTAAGGTGGCGAGAACCTGGTCGATTGTTTCACCTTGGGCCAGACGGTAGCCGACTTGATAGTTACGACTAAGCGGACTACTACAGGTAGCCATCAAATCGCCCATCCCCGCTAACCCATACAGCGTATCGGCCTTCCCACCCCAATACCCCGCAATCCGAATCATTTCGGCTAAACCACGGGTAATTAAGGCGGATTGAGCATTAGTTCCGAGTTCTAAACCATCACAGGCTCCCGTCGCGATCGCAATTACGTTTTTTAATGCGCCCGCAAGTTCGACTCCGGTGAGATCCGCATTGGTATAGACCCGGAACCGTTGCGAGTTAAACAATGCTTGGACCTGTTGAGCCGCCTCGGCGTTGTGACTGGCAACCACTGTGGCCGCAGGTCGTCTCTGTTGAATTTCTTTTGAGAGATTTGGGCCAGAAAGAACGGTAATTGCAGCGGTGGGGAATGCCTCTTGCCAAATTTCTGAAGGTCGCTTCGGCAAATGCTCCAAACTACTTTGCGCTGAGGCTTCTAATCCCTTGGTGGCAGACACAACGATAGTAGACTGCGGCAAATTCAATTGCTGAATTTGCTCAACAACATCCCGAACCCCTTTCATTGAGACGGCGCAGACCCACAGTTCAGAGTCCGTTAAAGCATCTTTCAGGGACAGAGACGATCGGCGATACCACTGCGTCACATCGTGATCATTTTCCTGCACTAACTCCGCTAAGGTAGAACCCCAAGCACCACCCCCAAGCACCGTGACTTTCATCGTGCTGCAACAGGTGATGGATTTAGACTAGGTTTTGTGCGGGGAAACCGTTCAATCAACGATCGCACTTGCCCCGCATGGTACGAACTCCGGGTTAAGGGTGACGAGACAACTTGCAAAAAGCCAATTGATTCGCCATAAACGCGCCACGCATCGAATTGATCAGGCGTAACAAAGTTTTTTACGCCTAAATGCTTTTGAGTTGGCTGGAGATATTGCCCGATCGTCACAATGTCGCAATCAACCGCTCTCAAATCTCGCAGAGTTTCGCGCACTTCCTCATCAGTTTCGCCCAACCCCACCATGATTCCAGATTTTGTATAGACCCAAGGTGCATGGCTACGGCTTTGTTTCAGCACTTCCATAGACCGCAAATAATTCCCTTGGGGCCGAACACCGCGATACAACCGCGCAATGGTTTCAGTGTTGTGATTCAACACGTCGGGCTGAGCATCTAGAATGACAAATAATGCATCCCAATTGCTACATAGATCAGGAATCAGGAGTTCTATTGTGGTTCCGGGCGATCGGTCCCGAATTTCTTGAATACAACGGATAAACTGCGACGCACCACCATCGAGCAAATCATCCCGGTTGACTGACGTAATCACCACATGATTTAAACGCATTCGACTGACGGCTTCACCCAATCGAATTGGCTCCGTCGGGTCCAGCGCTTGAGGCTTTTTCTCAAAATCAATATCACAATAGGGACAAGCCCTCGTACAGGCCGGACCCATAATCAAAAAGGTCGCGGTTCCGCTGTTGAAACATTCACCAATATTTGGGCAGGATGCCTCTTCGCAAACAGTATTAAGACTGAGGTCACGTAGGGTTTCGGTCACAGCTCCGATGCGTTCCCATTGAGGAGCCTTCACACGTAGCCAATCGGGTTTTACAGTCATGGCACTCTTAGTCTTTTAGATCTAATGAAGGATGTTAGTCCTCAAGTCTAGCCATTCTACCAAATTTTGTGAAAGACTATCCGTATCGCCATGGCACTTTCACGTCAAATCTGTGTCAAGTGTTTTACTAATTCCCCAAACCCGATTCCGGCCTCTCCATCGGTCCAATAATTTGGTAGATGTACGAGTTGGTCTACATAGTGATTCAGATTTGCCACCCCAACGGAGAGCGGAAAGGTAAACAAGGTTTCGTCATTTGGACTATCGCCCACTGTGACCACGGACTCTGGTGAAATCCTCGAAAAATGCTGGCTCAAGACTCGATGTAGCCCTGTCGCTTTGGTTTGAGACTGCGGTTTGATATGACATTGAACGGTGCTGTAGGTGAATGAATAGCTCTCCAATTGACAGAGCCGATCGATTTCTTTTAAATCAGTTTGACTCAATCCGGCCACATCAAACGTCCAATCCGTCAGCCGAAACCGATTGTCTGGAGATTCTTGAAGCTGAGGAAATCGTTGCTGCAATTTTTTATAGGTCTTTGCTAACTGTTTTCGATGATGCTCTGGCAATGGAACTAGAAATTCCCCTACACCACCCTGATCGGATTCTAGGCCAGATGATGCGTAATAAATTCCGCCATTTTCAGCGATCGCCCCCACAATAGGCAAATAGTGAAGCAGCCCGCTCACCCACCCCGCCGATCGTCCCGTCACAATGAGCACTGGAATCCCGGCTAGGGCCAATGCTTCCAAATCCCGTAATAACGCGGAACTAAATCGCCCCGATCGCGTCAAAGTTCCATCCATATCCGTCGCGACCAACCGAACTCTAGACGCATCTAATGTTGAGATTGAAGCTTGCCCATCCTGTCCTGGACTTTGTTGTAGATCGTGTTGCCAATATGACATTTTTAAACGCTCACCACGTCAAGCAAAAATACAACCCGTCCATAGACCTATTTGATATCCCCGTATACCGTATAGATTATGGGGATAAAGCAAAATTATCTAAATTCAAACTGAATTAGTGGAATTTTGTTCTATTTAGGGCAAGCTATACCAAAGCATACTATCAATTAAGATCCTAGCATCCACCTCTAGAATTATTTCTAGATATTCATCTACAGCCTCATCAACGATAATTATTTCTTACTACTGCCATGCTCACCCCCATGTCCCACCCGATATTTGCCCAAGTTCCTAAACCCAAGACAACGATCGCCACACCCACCGCACCGAAAAACACAACCATAAGTACCAACGGCTTAGTATCGCCCATTTGGCAATATAGCACCTTGGGACTAGCGATCGCTCTTTCGGCTTTGGGGATCACTAGCGCCTTACAACATCGCCGCCTGACCAAGAAATTGAGATTTGAGACACTAAAAAATCAAGAAATGCACCGTCGGATTGAAGTCGCTGCGGGCACCATTACTAAGATGGAAAAAAATCCTGACTTAATTCATTCTCGGGATGTGAACTTGGATTATATTCGAATTCGGATGTCTGAAGAGCGATTCCGGTTTGAAATTGTCAACCAAATTAAAATTAAAATTAAACAGCAAATTACAGTAGCCTTACGACCGACCCAAGTACAAGACGGCGAACTGGGGGTCGCCAGCACTGGCCGACAAATCGACCAAATTTTTGACGTTGAACATCACCCTGATGGCCAACCCAAGGGAACGAAGCGTGTTCTATTTCGAGTTGAAATAAAAATTGTTAAACTCCCGACCCAAGCCACCTCCCAAACTATTAACCAAATTACGGATTGTATCGAGACTTTCCTTAGTCCGGGTCAAGAGAATGACTCCTGGCAACCCACCATCCAAGGTCGCCTTGCCAATATGTATTGGGACCAAACTGCAAAACCGACTCCCCGTGTCCTGCTTGAACAAACCCAAGAAGGTGCAAATGTCACGTTCCGAACCAATCGAATTACAAAAAGTTAGCTCTATATTTAGTCAGGTGAATAAAACCCGGTGAATAAAACTAAGCGAATTTAGGCATAGAGAATGATTAATTTAAAAAATTGATCTCATTTATTAAATCCCCGATATACTGAATCATTCTTTTAGAAGACTTGTGTATTATGGATTTTAGCGTTCTAACTTCAGATTTTAAAAAACAACTCGAACAACAACGCAGTCGCCTCCTCAAAGAACGCGATGGCATTGTGAAAGCGGCAGTTGCACAAGCATCTCAAACTGTAGATGCAAATATTTCTCACATTAATGCGCTTTTGGGTGAAGCCCCTGCCGTAACTGCTAAGAGAGCCTATACTCGCCAATCTAAAGTAGAACCGATCGAAGTAGTGGCCAAAGCCCCAGAGGATAAGGTTATGTCTTCTAAATCGACCGTAACAAAAGCCGGAAAGAAAACCAGGTTGAATAGTGATGCGGCATCACCTGAATTAGAATCTGCATTTTCAGGCTTAACTCCAGCTCAAGCGATCGTTCAAGTTTTGCAAAGAGCATCTGGTCGGATCTTTAATGTAGACGAAGTGATTGCTGGAATTTATGGCGTAGTCAAACCAGATGCTATGCCGAAGACTCGCCAAAAAATTGGAGTGACCTTAGGACACGGTGCCCGTCGTGGTGAATTCACAAAAGTTCAGGATATGCCAGCTCAATATCGTTGGGATGGCTAGTTCATCGGTTGGCTGGTTCATCGGTTGGCTAGTTCACTGGTTACAGTTTAAGTGAGAATGCTATGGTATTGGCTGGCCTTTTCACTTAGATCCAAACGCATAATGCAATCCACATCGCAATCCACATCGCAGCAAGATTTGATTCATGTCATTGGCGGTGGCTTAGCTGGGACCGAAGCCGCTTGGCAGATTGCTCAGGCAGGTGTTCCCGTGGTGTTACATGAGATGCGTCCACTGGTGAAGAGTCCGGCCCACCACAGCGAGCATTTGGCCGAGCTAGTCTGTAGCAATTCCTTTGGTGCGCAGTCACCCGATCGGGCATCAGGGCTAGTTCATGAGGAACTGCGACGCTTGGGATCGATTGTGATGCAAAAAGCTGACCAACATCATGTTCCAGCGGGTGGAGCTTTGGCGGTCGATCGGGGAGTGTTTGGCGATGATTTAACCCACACTTTGGCCAATCATCCCTTAATTGAGTTGCGGCGCGGGGAAGTACAGTCAATTCCTTCTGAGGGTGTAGTGGTATTGACAACAGGGCCGTTAACCACTGATGCGCTAGCCGAGGATCTGCGCCGGGTGACGGGAATGGAATATATGAGCTTTTTTGATGCGGCAAGTCCGATCGTGGTGGGGGAATCGATTAATTGGGATGTCGCGTTTTTGGCCTCGCGATACGATCGTGGTGAAGCCGCATATTTGAATTGTCCCATGGATAAGCCCCAGTATTTAGCATTTTGGCAAGCCCTATGCGCAGCCGAACAGGCAGAATTAAAAGACTTTGAACGAGAAACGGCAAAATTTTTTGAAGCCTGTTTACCAATAGAAGAGATGGGGAAACGGGGCGAAGATACTATGCGTTATGGTCCACTTAAACCCGTAGGATTATTTGATGCGCGCAATGGTGATTTTAGAGAAAATAAACAACTACGACCCTATGCGGTGGTTCAACTTCGTCAAGAAGATAAAGCAGGGCAGCTTTGGAATATGGTAGGCTTCCAAACCAATCTGAAATGGGGCGAACAAAAGCGGGTATTTCAGATGATTCCAGGATTAGAAAATGCTGAATTCGTAAGAATGGGAGTGATGCACCGCAATACCTTCATCAACTCGCCAGAATTACTGCATTCGACGCTTCAGTTTAAATCGCGGCCAAGTCTGTTTACCGCTGGCCAAATTAGTGGAACCGAAGGCTATACGGCGGCGAGTGCAGGTGGTTGGTTGGCAGGAACCAATGCGGCAAGGCTGGTGTTGGGTAAAGACCCGATCGCATTGCCCGTTACCACCATGATGGGGGCACTGTTTGAATTTATTAGTTCTGCATCGCCGAAGCATTTTCAGCCAATGCCGCCGAACTTTGGCATTTTACCGACCTTACCAACCAAAGTACGTAGTAAACAAGAGCGCTATGGTCAATACCGCGATCGGTCCTTTAGCGATTTGGCCAAGTGGGCGATTCAGAACCAAATTAAGCTGCACTCGACCCGTTACGAGGAACTAGCACTGGAGGGGTTAACACAAGAAGAAGTTCACCTAGAATTTCCCGTGGTCAGCATAAGCGCATGAGTTAGAGCTGATTTCATAGCTAATCTAGGCGTGATTTGTGCGTGATTTGGGGCTTAGTGAGTGGTCCGCTGAAGTGACGGCTAAACCGTTCAAGATAACTTGTTAGCCGGGAACTTCATCTGTCACCTAAGATTCATATTAAGCAGAACGACTGTGCTAGTATTCTGTGACTGTTTGAGGCAGTTGACAGGTTTAAATACCGGGTTTTTGCCCTTGTGCTTGACTCAGTTATGACTTCGAGATTTATTATTTTGTGGTGGTAGAGGAGTAACAAACGTGACGAAGCGATTCATGGGGGATTCTAGTGTCTTGCCACATAAAACATATCCAGAGCCTGTCCGTGTCGGGGTTGTGGGAATCGGGAATATGGGGCAGCATCATGTCCGGGTTCTGAGTTTGATGAAAGATATCAAACTTGTGGGCATTTCGGATGTGAATGTCGATCGTGGAATTGATACGGCTAGTCGGTATCAGACACACTTTTTTGAAGATTATCGTGAGTTACTGCTCCATGTGGATGCAGTCTGTATTGCGGTACCGACTCGGTTTCATCATGCGGTGGGGCTAGCGGCACTGAAAGCCGGGGTTCATGTTTTGATTGAGAAACCGATCGCGGCGACAATTTCAGAAGCGGAATCTTTGGTGAATGCGGCGGCAGACATGGGCCGTTTGTTGCAAGTTGGCCACATTGAGCGATTTAATCCTGTATTTCAGGAATTGAGTAATGTGTTGAAAACCGAGGAACTGGTGTCGTTAGAAGCGCATCGCATGAGTCCCTATAGCGATCGGGCCAATGATGTCTCGGTAGTTTTAGATTTGATGATCCATGATATTGATCTCTGTCTAGAACTCGCCAACTCACCCGTCGTTCGATTGACCGCCAGCGGCAGCCGTGCTAGCCAAACGTCCCAGTATTTAGACTATGTGACGGCGACGTTAGGGTTTGCTAATGGCATTGTGGCGACATTAACGGCCAGCAAGATTACCCATCGTAAAATACGTCGGATCTCGGCCCATTCAAAACGATCGCTAACCGAAGCTGATTTTCTAAACAATGAAATTCAGATTCACCGAGCAAATACCGGAATTTCGTCGGGTTTTAGCCCAACCAGTTTTTCTCGGCCCAACTTGTACCGTCAAGACGGCATTGTTGAAAAAGTTGCGATTGGTCGGGTCGAACCGCTGTATGCAGAATTGGAGCATTTTATCGCTTGTGTTAGAGGCGGCCTTCCTCCATTCGTAGGCGGAGAACAAGCGTTGAAGGCATTGCGATTGGCCAGTTTGATTGAACAAATGGCGATGGACGGCCAAGTTTGGCATCCGGTGGAGCTAGACTCAGTTGCAATTGAAACACCGATGATGGCTGTTTAACCACCATTAGATCGGTCTTACTTATAAAGAGAAGGCCGATCGTATTTTTTTGGATTTAATCATTCTGTTATTTGATTTATCAATGATGCTATGCCTGCTACTTTATATACATCGCGTTTGATTGTTCGGCTAGCGACCCAAGAAGATATTCCTGCAATTGTGGCGCATTTAGTGGAAAATCGTGATTTTTTAGTACCCTTTGAACCCATTCGTCCGTCTGACTTTTACGATCGGAACTATTGGCGGCAGCAGGTCATTCGCAGCTATCAACAGTTTCAGGCAGGCCATGCGCTGCGGCTATTTATATTTGAACGAGATGCGCCGAAAATAGTGATTGGCAGTATTAATTTTAATAACTTCATTCACTATCCGTTTTATTGTTGTAGCCTGGGGTATAGCATTGCCGAATCAAAACAGGGGCAGGGGTTGATGCGAGAGGCGTTGACCGTCAGTATTGTCCATGTGTTTAATGCCATGAATTGCCATCGAATTCAGGCCAATTATATGCCCCGAAATCAGCGTAGTGGTAGTCTTTTGAAGAGCTTGGGTTTTACGGTGGAGGGAGAAGCAAAGGATTATTTGTTGATTCACGGAGTCTGGGAAGATCATGTGTTGACAAGTTTGACGAATTTGAATTGGACGACGAGAATTTAATAGAGATGGATGAGCGTAATGTCTTCAGAGTTCAAATCTTCAGCGTCTAATTTTGTTCAAGGCTTTACCATTGCCGCGATCGCAACAGCCATTGTCCCAGAACAAGGAAGCGTAGGAATTGTGCGACTATCTGGGGCGGAGGCATTTGCGATCGCACAAGTTATTTTTCAAGCCCCAGGTCAACAGCAATGGGAAAGTCATCGAATTTTGTATGGGTATATTACCAATCCAAAAACAAATGAACGGATAGATGAAGCCTTGCTGATGATCATGCTGGCTCCACGATCGTATACCAAAGAAGATGTGGTGGAATTTCATTGCCATGGCGGAATGATTGCGGTGCAGCGGGTTTTGCAATTGTGTATTGAATCGGGGGCAAAGCTGGCGCAACCGGGAGAATTTACTCTGCGGGCCTTTTTGAATGGTCGGTTGGATTTAACCCAAGCGGAAAGTATTTCAGATTTGGTAGGTGCAAAGTCTCCGCAAGCAGCAGCAACGGCATTGGCTGGAATTCAGGGAAAACTCGCTCAGCCGATTCGAGAAGTACGATCGGTTTGTTTAGATATTTTGTCCGAAGTTGAAGCCCGAATTGATTTTGAGGATGATTTACCTGCGCTTCAACTCCAAAGCATTCGGACTAGTTTAATCAATGCCATTGCACAAGTCACCGGAATTCTAAACACTGCCGATCGCGGTGAATTATTAAGAACAGGACTAAAAGTTGCGATCGTCGGTCGGCCCAATGTGGGAAAATCGAGTTTGTTGAATGCGTGGAGTCAGTGCGATCGGGCGATTGTGACAGATTTGCCGGGGACCACAAGAGATGTTGTGGAATCGCAGCTTGTGGTAGGCGGGATTCCGATTCAGGTTTTAGACACGGCGGGAATTCGGGAAACCGACGATCGGGTCGAAAGCATTGGGGTCGAGCGATCGCGCAAAGCAGCTCTAGAAGCGGATTTAGTATTGTTTACAATAGCGGCAGATCAAGGCTGGACCACTGAAGAAGATGCAATTTATGATCAGATTAAGGCCCGATCGTTGATCTTTGTGATTAATAAAGTGGATCTACCTGGCGCGGAAATGGTGATTGAGCAAGTCCGTAATTTGACAAAAGGACGAGCAGCTATCGTTCAAACGATCGTTCAAACCGTGACTCAAACACCAGCAGACCAAACTGTAGGCATTGAAGATCTAGAACACGCTATTTTGCGCACCGTTAATCAAGGAACCACCCAGCTTGGAAATTTGGATTTTGCCATTAATCAACGTCAATTCAGTGCGCTAATGAATGCAAAGACGGCGCTTGAACAGGTGCAAGTCACCATAAACAATCAACTTCCCTTAGATTTTTGGACCATTGATTTGCGCGGTGCGGCCCAAGCGTTGGGTGAAATTTTAGGTGAAGATGTAACAGAATCAGTGCTCGATCGAATTTTCAGTCGCTTCTGTATTGGCAAATAAATTGAGAAATAAATTTGGGGTGTAGAAAACCCTATCAACTTCAAAGATCTTTAAGCGAAGGTTAACCTCTATACTGAAGTTTTCTCACTGGACATCCTAAGGACTTT
Organism: Synechococcales cyanobacterium 340R_concoct_173_sub; assembly: GCA_025354065.1. The sequence goes on from JANXNM010000362.1 coordinate 11,314, forward strand.
CTTTATGTTCCCGACTGAAGATTTGCTTGTTAACCCTGAACATCCCGATAAGCCTGAAGAAGCTTGTGGCGTTTTTGGTGTATTTTCCCCTGGGGAAGATGTTGCAAAGCTGGCGTATTTTGGGTTGTTTGCACTTCAGCATCGGGGACAGGAGTCGAGTGGGATTGCAACCTTTGATGACAATAAAACCGTGCATCTCCATAAAGATATGGGCCTAGTCGCACAGGTTTTTAATGAGACTATTTTGAATACACTACCGGGACCGATGGGCGTAGGACATACGCGGTATTCGACCACGGGTTCAAGTCGTGCTGTGAATGCTCAGCCTGCGGTGGTGAAGACAAGTCGGGGTTCCTTGGCCTTGGCTCACAATGGAAATTTGGTGAATACGGAAACATTACACAAGGAACTATTGGAGCGTAGCCATAATCTCTTGACGACGACAGATTCAGAAATGATTGCAGTGGCGATCGGGGAGGCGGTGGATGATGGTGCGGATTGGACGACGGCGATCGGTACGGCCTGCAAGCGATCCGTTGGGGCATTTAGTTTGGTGATTGGGACACCGGATGCGTTGTACGGAACAAGAGATTCAAGTGGGGTACGGCCTTTAGTGATTGGCACATTGCCACGAGAGTTGCCCACGGATCCAATTCGCTATGCGTTGGCATCAGAGACTTGTGGATTAGATATTGTGGGGGCTGACTTTGTTCGCGATGTAGAGCCAGGTGAGCTGGTTTGCATTACGGAAACTGGGATTAGTTCAACGCGATGGGCGAAGAAAGTTGATCATAAGCTCTGCATTTTTGAGATGATCTATTTTGCGCGACCCGACAGCTTGATGAACGAGGAAACGCTATATACCTATCGGATGAGAATTGGTCGGCAGTTGGCCAAAGAATCGACGATCGATGCAGATATTGTCATTGCAGTCCCAGATTCAGGAATTCCAGCGGCGATCGGGTTTTCCCAGGAATCTGGAATTCCCTACGCGGAAGGGTTGATTAAAAATCGGTATGTGGGCCGGACATTCATTCAGCCGACTCAGGCCATGCGGGAAGCAGGAATCCGAATGAAGTTAAATCCGTTAAAAGATGTGCTGAAGGGTAAACGGGTGATTATTGTGGATGATTCGATTGTACGCGGGACAACTAGTCGAAAAATTGTCAAAGCCTTGCGGGATGCGGGTGCAACGGAAGTGCATATGAGAATTTCGTCGCCGCCCGTGACCCATCCTTGTTTCTATGGCATTGATACGGATAATCAAAGTCAGTTGATTGGGGCAAACATGACCGTATCGGAAATTGCGGACCATATTGGCGCAGATTCGCTTGGTTATTTGTCCTTGAATGGAATGCTGGAGACGACTCATCAGGATACAAGTAATTTTTGCTCGGCTTGTTTTGATGGTAAGTATCCGATCGAGATTCCTGAAGTTCTAAAACGATCGAAGTTGATACTGGAAACAGCGTAGGACTAATTAAAAAAATTCAATTCTGTTAACGCCTTGGCCAACAGAATTGAATAATATTGTGGAATATTAGCGCGATCGTCCACCGGGCCTTCTACGGCGAGGCCGATCGCGTTTTGTATCAGATATGGTGTCAGAGACTTTGTCAGATCGTTGTTTTCTAAAATTTGAGAGCCAATTTGATGGCGTTTTTTTCGGGAAACTAATCACAGTTCCAAACTGAGAACCCGATCGTAAATTCGATCGTTGTATCGGCAACTCCACCACTTCACTACTTTCCCGTGCTACCCGAATTAACAATGCTGCCGTAATACAACTAGACAACACTGAACTTCCGCCGTAACTCCAAAATGGAAACGGGAGTCCGGTCGTGGGCATGGCTCCAGTCGCAACGGCAATGTTTAAAAGTGCTTGCCCAACCATTAAGACAGTCGCACCGATCGCCACTAAACGATGAATAGTTGTAGTAGCCTTTTGAGCAATCCGAAATCCGACGGTGGCATAAATTCCAAGCATAATTAGAACAACCAATCCGCCAACCAACCCAAACTCTTCTAGAAATACCGCAATAATGAAATCAGTATATTGAATCGGTAAAAACCCAATCTTCTGGGCCGATTGACCATAGCCTGTACCAAATAGCCCCCCCGATCCAATGGCCATCAAACTTTGCGTCAATTGATAACCATCGCCCGTTGCATCTGCCCAGGGATTCAAAAATGACATGATCCGTTTTCGTTGGTATTCCCGAAATGCAATACTTAATGTCGCCAATACCACTCCGCCGATTCCTGTTCCGAGTAAATACTGCATCGGCAATCCTGCGGCCAACGCAATCAACCAAACGGTCATACCACAGAGTGCTGTCGTACTCAGGTTAGGTTGAATTAAAATGCCAAGTAATACAAATACAAATACCCCGAGCCATGTCAATCTAGTTTTCCAAGATAACCTATCCCATTGTCCAAAAATTCGGGCACTTTGTAATACTAAAAACGGCTTAACAAACTCCGAAGGTTGCATCAAAAAGGGTCCGATCGGAATCCAACGAGACGATCCGCCGACGGTTGTGCTGAGTCCTGGCAATGGCAATGTTGTTACCCAAATCAAACTTAAAAATAACAACAATCCCCAGTGGGCATACCCTAGAATAATCCGTAATGGCGAATGAACAATCCAATTGAATATAACAAGACCGATCGCAACAAACAACGCCTGTCGGCGAAGGTAATACCAGCCATTGTTAAATTCAGCATTTCCAGATGGATAGGATGCAGAGAATACAACAACCAACCCCAACAAAATCCAAACAAACGTCAGCCATCGCAAAACCCGCGCTTCAAAGGACCAATCCTGCGCAGTTGTGTCGAAAAATGGAATCCACTGACGAAGTTGCATACCAAACCCTAACGAATTTTGATCTAACCACCCTTGGTCTCGCCTTCAATTTTTGACAAATCCTCCGCCAAAAATACCATCACTTTTCCGCCATAGTTCCGCCATAGTTTAGCCCATTGCGGTTCCGGACAATTCCCTATTCACGGAAGCAAATCGATCGCGCTGTCGAAAGTCGCTAGGGTTCCATCGCAACTTTGATCACTTTTCGATCGCGCATATCGGCAAACGCTGAACCGAGATCTTTCAACGGGCGGCGATCGCTGAGCATCAATTGCATCAAGGCTGGATACTGATGAATAAAGGCCAAGGCATCACGAACATACTGCGGCGTATTGTGAAACACCCCCTTGAGCGTGAGTTCGCAGTAGTGCAATTGCTCAGTGCTGACCGAAATATTGGTATTCTTCGGGCAACCACCAAAGAGATTAATCGTCGCGCCCGGTCGCCCACAGGCCACAGCACATTCCCAAGCACTTGGCACACCCGTCGCCTCAATCACAATATCCGCACCCCAGCCGTCTGTGAGTGTTTTAATCAGCGCTGGAATATCGTCAATCTCGCGGTGCAAATAAGTCTGCGTCGCGCCCAACTGTTCGGCCACAGCCAACCGATCGGGACTTCCACCCAATACAATAATCTCCGACGGAATCCCGACCTTGTAACCCTTGGCCAATGCCACAACAAACATCAGTCCGATCGCGCCGTCGCCCATCACTACAATCCGATCGCCATCTTGGGCATTCGATCGGGCTACACCATGCAATACGCAAGCCAGCGGTTCGGTCATGGAGGCGAGAGCAAAGCTTAAGTCTTGAGGAATTGGCAGTAAGTTTTTTTCAACGATCGGGGCGGGAATTTTTAAATATTCGGCGAAGGTTCCGTTATTAAAAAGCAAATCTTGGCAAAGGGAATATTCGCGGCGATCGCAAAAGAAACATTTTCCGCAAGGTGCTGAATTATTGGCTACGACGCGATCGCCCACCGCCCATCCCGTCACGCCAGATCCCATGGAAAGAATCGTTCCCGCTGCCTCATGACCAAAAATTGTCGGCGGTTTCAACATTCGAGCATGACCGCCACGCCGCCAAACTTTAAGGTCAGTGCCACAGGTGGTTGCCACGCTAACTTTAAGTATAATTTCACCCGGCCCTGGTTCTGGATCCGGCACGGTTTCTAATTTCAGATCTTCTTGTCCGTAGAGTACAGCAGCAAGCACGGGCGCATCCTTCACAAGAGTAAATCAACAATAAGTCCGATCGTACCAAACTGCTAGCACCAAACTGCTGACTACTAGCCACCACTAGAACTCAATAATCGAAGTAACGGCCCGCTGGGTTTCCCATAGGATTTTAATTGGGCATAGGTCATCAGAAAATCACCTTTTGGTTCTGCGGCAATCAATACATGGGGAAATCCAAATTCATAATGAAATAGAATTCCATTGGGCGTAAGGGTAAAGTCATTCAAATTTTTAATCCGAAAGCGATGGGATTTATAAATACTGGGATCAATGTCTTCAGTATTTGGAGTGCCGAGTTTTGACACTTTAACTTTAATCGCATCTTGAAGTTGTTTATCGACTTGTAAGGCGATCGCACCCAAGGCTTCATCTGTGAATAAATCCTGGGCACGCAATACAGATCCAGTGATGAGATTGACCGATCGGTGGCGAACAAACTGACTTGGATAGGCTCCCAGTCCTGTAGTGGTGTAAGTTAGCGAGAGAAGTCCATTGTCGTTGTAATTGACTGTGTACTCCAGAGAAGTTAACCAATGGCTTTCTTTAAAATCGGCTTCCATCTCCGTTAACGATCGACCAAAGGCACTTTTTAAACTAATCGAATCTTGAATTTTGTCTTCCAATTCAGGCTCGGGGACATTGATAACTACTGGATAGGAAAGTTTGGCTTCCCGATATTGCGATCGATCGCCGCCTGGTTTTCCCCAAGTGAAGGTGGCGGTTTTGGCGGTGAGGGTTGCTTGTTCGAGTTGATTAGCTAGAGCTGGTTTGGCGGATACTTGTTTGGCCGACACTACTGTCTTCGGAGCGATCTCTGGATCCTCTGGAGATGACTCTGGAGAGACGGGAGGGGAGGGGATTGAGGCAGTGGGAGTTGGACGATCGGCGGACTGAAGTGTGGGAGTGCAGCCCAGCAATAGAAATACTACGAAAAATGTAGCGGTGCGAGATGTTATGAATGCCATAGGACGATCGCTCCTCAAAAAATATACAACGCGTAGACATTAGACTGAATAGATCCCGACTTCCCTTAGTCTTGCTACAAGTTGGCGGAACTCCTCACTCATTCCTGTCTAACCAACGAGTCAAATCATCTAAACCATTAAAGTCTAGTAAATCCTCAGCCAAAGTTTCGAGTTTCACGATCGGTAATGCTTGAATACGATCGCCTAAAGTATCAGGCACAACCCCAACAGACCGAGTCAATTGTCTGAAAATCAGCGATCGTTGTCCTTGTTGGTGGCCTTCCTCTCTAGCGGTATCCACAACATTATTCATATCACGATAGTACTTAAGACTGCTTTGATAACCATCTTGCTCAACGGGTGAAAAATTCGCAATCTCTGCTACATCAAACAAGTGACTAAAAATACTGTCCTGGAGAAGATCAGGCCGATCATTTAATTCGGCCAAATGTTTAAGCAGAAACAACCACTTATCTCGACGAGTTTCTAACTCATTGACAGATTTTGTAAATTTTGGGAGTTCGATATGAATAAATTTGAGTTTTTCATAAAAAACTTCACAGTGTTGATTTTTAAGTTCAACAATATGAACAATAGTGTCATCATGCTTGTGATCATCAAAAACGAAATCTAACACTCCCACCGTATAAACCGGACTTAGTTTAAAATTCCACTCGCCCTTAAGCGCCTGTTCTTGAACGGGGAAGGTCGCATAGTAGACGCTTCGATCTTTGAAGAAATTTTGTTTTGCTTTTTGAATTTCAACAATAAACCGTTCACCACTTTTAGCTTGGCAATAAATGTCAAAAATTGCTTTACGATCAACTTGCTTATTAGCCACATTCTCATTATTTTTAAACGAGAGATCTTGGATTTGATGGTGAGCGGGGAGAAGTGTATTAAGAAAATCGACCAACAAATCTTTGTTCGGTTCAGTTCCGAAAACTCGTTTGAAGCCAAAGTCCGTAAGTAGACTGATATATTTATCTTGTAGGATCATAGCAATCGATCGATAAAGGCTTATTCTCCATTATAGAACTACCATAACTCGTAATGAATTCAACCAACCAATCTTTCATACAATGGGTCGCCCGACAATCATCTTCATTATAAATCACAATAGAATTGAGGTACTCACGATCGCCCGTCGCCAACCATTGCGCATACCAATAGATAGACTGTGCTCCATTTGCTCGCTCATCACGCCAATCAAACCCCATCCACCGTGCGATCGCCTTCAATGCATATCCCTCCACAGGCAATACCACCAGCCTCGTCACCCGTTCATGCAAATCTACAAATCGTGACAGTAACGGATCAATTAACGATCGCGGTGTTTCGTATTGTTTCGCGAGTTTATTAACCGTTTGAACTTCATAGGGGCAAAAATGATAAATTGGAGCATTTGGATAACGCCATACTAATTCTAGAAATTCCTGCCAAACCTTACCTTCATCTTCGACCACTTCTGCTAACAACGAATGAAACTCTTCCGTTTTATTTTCCCGATCGACAACCAATACACCATGTAGATAAATTAATTCTAACGACGGCTCAGATTCAATGTCAAAATAAAGTTCAATTGGACTGTCGGAAAGCTCCGATCGCAACATCGTAACAACAGAAATATTGGAAGGAAACGCTTCTGTCGGTAACGCCACATTATTCAAGGACGATCGGGATTGACGAACCAGACGACGAGCCGCATCAGCCCCAAATCCAGGCGCATTGTCTAGCAATTTTGGATCCATTACTGCCAGGGTTTCAATATCTGTAACATTCAGATTCACTAACTCGTTATAACGAAGTTGTGTCACACCAGGCAGCAGCGACAAATGATCTGTCGATTTAGCAATGCCATAGCAATTGGTATACCATTGGCAAAGACTACAACGATTACGAGAAATAAAGACTTCCGGGGGAGATTCCTGCTGCATTGCGTGAGTACAAGCCTGCAAGACCTCTTCCATTTTAGGAAAGATATCCCACAGATCAATATCCGATGCGCCTTTATCTTTTAAATAAATCTGAACCGACTCGCTCCAGCCTTCCTGAACAGCAGCCAATACCTTCATATGGTAAGCCACCACAATTTGATATTCAGCCTTCGATCGTTTACTAAGCTTAATTTCGATGGGCGCATAAAGCCAATCCCCAAAGCGCGACAATCCCGGTTGTTTAATTAAAAGATCAGGCTTACTCATCAACATTATGCCATTCTCTTCCGTCAGCAATACACCTTGATAAATACAATCAATACCCTGTTCCATGAGGGCAACGGTCGCAATACATCCGGCTTCCCAATTGTGTCGAGGATAGTCAGGTTTTTGATAAGGAATTCCGAGTTCTTTTAAAACAGCCCGTTGATTATCAGCACTGTCTTGAATGAGTTTAATAACATAATCACTAATTTCATCTCGCACAGCTTGGTCGCCGTAGACATCTAAAAACGCACGACGGTTACATCGTTGATAATTCAACAGAAGTTCAGCCGTTAGCAACATGGAGACGATCTCGGAAAGAGGAAGCTCAAACACATTAGAAATTCAGCCATTACCGATCGCCGGATGAATTTAGAAAATCGTACCGGAGAATCACCGGATATGCCCCTAGTGTAAAGCAGAAAAGGCCCGACGATCCCTTAAAGTTGATCTGTTGTCATGCAGGAGCAGTCATGGGTATTCCAGTCGTCGTTAATGGGGCAACCGGAAAAATGGGGCGGGAAATCATCAAAACCATTATGAATGCGCCCGGTTTAGATTTATTTGGAGCGGTGGCTCATAATCCCAAATGGGAAGGTCAAGATATTGGCGAGGTGATTGGAATAGGACCGCTAGAGATTCCCATTACGAAAGATTACGAACCCATGATGGCCATGTTGTCTCAAGAACGCGAACTCGGCGTGGTGGTCGATGTCACTCATCCCAGTTCAGTGTATGGCAATATTCGCACTGCGATCGCATACGGAGTAAGGCCCGTGGTGGGGACAACAGGATTGAGTCTCAATCAAATTAATGATTTGACAGAATTTGCAGACAAAGCTAGTACAGGCTGCATTTTAGCCCCCAATTTTTGCATTGGAGTTGTGCTCATGCAACAAGCCGCATTACAAGCATCTAAGTACTTTGATCATGTCGAAATCATCGAACTTCACCATAATCAAAAGGCCGATGCACCCAGTGGCACTGCTGCTCAGACCGCTCAACTTCTAGCTGAAATGGGAAAAACCTACAATCCTCAACTCGTCGAAGAAACCGAAACCATTCCTGGTGCCCGAGGCGGATTAGCAGAGGAAAATATTCGCATTCACAGCATTCGTCTCCCCGGTTTTGTCGCACGTCAGGAAGTAATTTTTGGGGCTGCCGGACAAATTTACACCATTAAGCACGAAGCCACCGATCGCAGTTGCTACATGCCGGGTGTCGAACTTTGTATCCGAAAAGCAATAGCCCTTAAGTCATTAGTCTATGGACTAGAAAAACTCCTGTAATTCGCTCCTCCTCTCTCTTCTTCTTCTCGTAGTCTCCCTTGGTAAGGGGGACTATGCCAGATTTCTAATCTTCCTCCGCATCTCCGCCCACAACCACATCCCGAATCCGCAAACTCGGACCCCCACAACCCACCGCCAACCCACTTTGACCGCCCTTTCCACAACCACCCGACTCATCCCAAAAGAAATCATCGCCAATGCCCTCAATATCTGCCAACGTCTGAAACGCGTTCCCCGAAAGCGTCACATCCCGCACCGCCTCCGCCAACTCACCATTGCGAATCATCCAAGCTTCCCCAGCCGTAAAGGTAAACATCTCACCATTCGTCATCCCACCCAGCCAATTTTTTGCATACACGCCTTCCTTGATCCCACTGAACAAATCATGGACAGGCGTTGATCCCCGATCGATCCAAGTATTGGTCATGCGGACAATAGGCGAATAGTGATAGTTCAAACAGCGCGCATTTCCCGTCGGCATCTCACCAAGTTTCCCCGCTGTCTCCCGAGAATGAAGTCGTCCCACTAACACACCATTTTCAATCAACTGCGTATTCGTCGCCGGAACCCCTTCATCATCATAAAAATAACTACCGCGATGCCCTGGCAACTTCGCGCCGTCAAAAATCTGTAAATTCTCTGGCCCAAATCGCCGACCCAAACTCATGGTTTCCAACAAATCAGGATTTTCATAGGCCATATCTGCCTCAGATAAATGCCCAAATGCCTCATGAACAAATAATCCTGTCAAAACCGGATCGATCACCACCGTATAAGTTCCGCCCTGAACAGTCGGCAACGAGAGAGCGCTGACTGCACGTTCGGCTGCGCTTTGAACTTGCACTTCTAACGATCGCAAATCATCAAACCCCCGCCGCGATCCCATAGTTTCCCGTCCCGTCTGAACCTGATCCCCCGACCGAGCCGTCGCTGAAAACCGCATTTCTAAATCGGCCCAAGTCTGATCAATCATGGTGCCTTCAGAGGTGACCAAGACCGATCGTTGCGTCAAGTCTCCGTAGCGCACAGATAACGTGGTAATACGGCTGTCTACGCTGCGAAGAACCTCACCATAGTGTTCACAAAGCGCTTTTTTCTCGGCCAAACTAACCTGACGAGGATCGCGCTTTTCCATGGGCATTCGACACACTTCTTCGATGATTTTGATCTCCGCCATCATCGTTTCTTCAGTGCCTACCAAGCGCGCCGCCGAAATTGCTTCCTCAACCCGCATCTCTAATTGATCGAGACGATTGAAACTGGAAAACCCCCAGCCGCCACGATGACAAACTCGTACATGCCCCCCGATCGCCAGACCTTCACTTAGGGTCTCTACTCGGAACCCGCGAAGTAAAACATCGGACCCCTCGGAGGCTTCTAACCGGATAGCTAAATAATCGACTTGATGCTTGTAGCGTCCAATCAAATCAAGGGCACGATCGCGGGCTGAATCTAAAATGATCGTCATAAGAGATGCACGGCTTAAGAATTAGCTGAAAACTCAGTCGAGACGACCAAAGCTTGCTTGGATCTTAAGCTTAAACTAGATTCCAATCCAGATGCTGATCTAAGCCCAAATCTTTTAAATTCTTTTCCCAGGATAAAAACCGAAAAGGGTTAAGCCAACTCCTTAGAGTTCCGCAATCGAATCAACTGTCGTCGCATCTTAGGAGAAGCAAACACCTCCTCAATCGCTTCTGCTCGCACTTCCACCTGCATCGGCTCTAGATATTCATCCGTGCCATACCCATAGGCTTCGAGAAGCATTTCCAGAAGCTCAACGCGATCCGTCGGAAGCGCCCCTTCTTCAATCATCCGAAATTTCAAACGAACTTCGCATTCATAAACACCGATTTGCGAGGGAACCGAAACGGAGCGGGATGAACGGGCGAGAGAATGATTTTGGTGCATGGTGTCTGTAACCGTGAAAATAGTTTGATGTTTTAAGTCCCAACCTAACCTTCTCAACTTTTAGACATAATCCGAAAGGAATAGAAGATTTACACTTGAACATTTGCCTCTTCAACATTTATATAAGGTGTAATTCCCTAAGGAATACCGTAATAACACTCATCTACAGCCTAGTATCATCTATATAAAGTAGCCGTAAATATTGTTAAGAAATAGGTAAACTTTATATTAAATCAGAACACTGAGTATTGTTTTAGTACAGTGATATAACACTCTATTTATCAAGTCTTAATCCTCTGAACCTTAGTTTACTAGATAAGTTTTCAAGAAATAAGCTTGATTTTCGATCGGAAACGCTCAACATCTAAAACAACATAGGAAGCAATAATTACATTTAAACTATTGACTCTACGGATCAGCTCCAAAACCACCTCACCTTTACTTCATGAAATAGATGTGAAGCAGGAAATTATGAGATTGAGCATTTATTCATCTAATTAGATTCAGTCATAAAATCTAGCCCATACGGGTGTTCATTAATCAAGTAATTTAAAATAAGGTAGTAATCTAAAAAGAATGAGTAAATTAGATAAACAAAGGCATGAATAGTGAATTCACGCTCTATGAAGAATCGATCGTATCCGTAATCAATGTATGAAATGCTATCTTCAACTACTTAGAAGACATTTCAGCACTCTCATAACAGCAATTTTACGTAGCTTAAGGACTGAGGTCAGCCTCTTAGACAGAAACTCTAGTGCATCAGTTTAAAATTAAGATCGATAAACCGGAAGAGTAAAGTGAAAACAACTGCCTTGATCTGGGGCAGAATCCACCCAAATTTGGCCGTAGTGAGCGCGTATAATTTGTTGACAAAGGGATAGACCGATTCCATAGCCTTGCTCTGCTTCATCTCGCTTTAGGCGGTAATACTCTTCAAAAATATGATTACGACTTACATCAGGAATTCCGGGACCATTGTCTGAAATACTAACTTGGATTTTTTGGGCAGTACGATGGAGAATAGACAAATCTATTGTCCCGAATTTGGGACTATACTTGATAGCATTATCCAAAAGATTTGAAATTACCTGCTTAATCCGATCGGGATCACCATAAACAGGCGGTAAGTCAGTGGGAATATCGATCGTGAGATTCTGATCTTTTTCAGCCATTTTAGAGGCCAGCGCTTGAACAACCTCTGCACAAACAGCAGCCAAATCTAACGGACTAGGCTTGATTTCTATCCCAGCATGATGGCCTCGGGTTGCTTCCAGAATATCAGTAATCATCATATTCATATTGCGCAACTGAGACCGAGCTTGGTGCAACAACTTCGTTCGCATCGCAGGCGTAACATAACGATCGCAATCAGGGGTTGAAGGACGATTGGCGATTTCAAGGGTTTCAACAGCGATCGATGCAGCGGTCAGAGGATTACGAATATCGTGGGCCAACATGGTAATAATTTGATCTCGGAATCGCAATTGAGCGGCCAAATCGTCTCGTTCTTGGCGCAGTTGAAAGACCTCATCCGAACGCTTAATCAACTCCGCATGTTGAGCCAAATCCGCCACATCATCCAGTCGCACATTGTCAAGAAAGCCTTCTCCCATATCAGGTCCGCTCGAAGCATCAGACGAATCAGCCTGAGAAAAAAGATCAGATTGAGACCGATTTTCCGTATTAGTTTCCCATCGAGGCCACCACAATTTAAGCTGACTCGCTAAGTTTAATCCGGCCAGAGTTTGCTTAGGTTCGGGGCAGATTTTGACGAGTGATGGGGTGGCAACAATCCGAAAGCGCTCAGCTAAATAAGGATGCTCAATTACGTCAATTACCTTCAGATCAAAGGTCGTATTTTGCTGTAGATCTTGCAAAAGTACACGGATTTGACGAACTTGCTCGCGGGTTCCAGGGCGACGATCGACAAATAATAAAAACTGAAGGGACGGTTTTTCGGAGGTGGGGTTAGACATTCCCGCAGGTGACGCTATAAATATTCCCGAAAATTAGGGTTAAACGTTTCTCCTCGTATCACCCTAATATATTCGTACCAAATGAGCAACATAATGTCTTAAGATTTAGAAAAATTTCGTTACAAATCACGAGTTTAACGATGCTTATTTTACCCTTGAAAAATAGAGTCTAATGACAAAACTCGGTGCATTCCAGCCCTCGCAAACCGATCGTAAGCCTGCTGCGCCGCATCACTAAAGTCTACAATTCCGGGCACGACAACAGGAGAGGCACAGTCATCAAGAAGATAAATTTTGTCCGCAAGTTTTGGATCTCGGCGTTGAATTTCATTGAGCAAATCCGCAATGGTCCAAGCTACACAATGACTTTTGGCCTGTCCACCAATGTATACCGCGTCGTAGGTCAAAAGCTGCTCAATTAACCGATCGTTCTTAGAGGCGATCGATTGCCCTCCTGATCCAGTTAGAACCTCTGGCTGAAGAATCGAATAATTCTCCGTTAGTGGATTCTCACCCTTGACTTCAAATTGCGTTTGCTGACGTCGAGCAACCGTATGAACAAAACAAGCCTCTTCAAACGCCGACACCAACGCATGACCAATGCCCCCCAACATGGAGTGATAGGGCCAAATGGTTAGGGGATATTTGCCGTTGTTGGTGAGCTGGCGGGCGTAGTGGAAGGCATGGGCTTGAAGTGCGGCCTCGTTCTGACCCAGACTGGAAACAAGGGCAGGATTCACGCGCCAAATCCCCGATTCTACATCATCCAGCGTAATTTGCGTTGCCACAGGAACCGGATGATTTCCCGAACGATCGATCCAAAAAATAGGATGAAAAATTTGCATGGCCCGATGGGTATCCAGGGTCGGAATAATGGTGGTGATCTGGCCTAAATTCCGATACACAAATTCACACAGCCTTGCAGTATCATCCACTGCACCTTGGCCCGAGGCTCCGCCAACAAACAGTTCAAACTCGGGAATGCAAAAGGTATTTTGGGCATCGATCGCCAACAGCGCAATACGAGTTTTATCATGACTGGCTGGGGAAATAGAGTGCTGAACGGCCCATTGCTGTGCTTGGTGCGATCGTTCTTGGTAGGGAACCCTGAACACTTGACCAACGCGGGAACGATCGTAAAACTCAGGCAAGGGATATGTCATAAAAAAAATGCTTTGTGTAAACAGAGTAGAACCAGCTAATTGTTCTACTTTTGCTAATTAGTTGTACTTTTATAGCCGAATGATATCGTCTTCACCCAGATACTCACCATTTTGAATTTCGATCATCACCAACGGAATCACGCCGCTGTTTCGGACTTGATGCTTCGTATGCATTGGCACATAGGTAGACTGTTTAGGAATCAGCCGCAATTCCCGATCGCCACATATCACGGTCGCTGTCCCCGACACTACCACCCAATGTTCACTACGGTGGTAATGCATTTGCATACACATGGATTCTCCCGGACTCACCTCAATGCGATTAATCCGATACCGATCGGTCTCTTCTAACGTGGTCACCGTTCCCCAGCCTCGCACACGAGTTACATCTGAATTCAAAGATGAATTGAACGAATCACTCACCGTCGCAGGAGTCAGAGTTCCATCACTTGGAACCCCATCAGACGAGTTATTGCCATTCAGAGCAGAATGCATGGAAAAACTCCGATAGAATAAATAGCTTAGTACTTAGTCCGAACCACTAGAAGTCAAAATAGATGTACCGCGTTACGCCTTGTGGTGCAAGTAGATACACAGCATAAAGCCAAATTGGGACGAGGAGAAGCTTGAGATACCAATTTATTTGAACTTTTAAACCTCGATGGAACAAATACGCGATCGCCATTCCCAGAAACAATATCCCTAAACCCATAGCCAACTGCTCCGGCGTTAGCTTCAAGGTCTCGCCATATACCTTACTCAGAAACTGAGGATCTGCGGCCTTCCCCCACAAACTGCCAAAAAACAAGCCCACATCTTTGATCTGCGGCACCCGGAACAGAACCCAGCTGAACATTACCAACGCCTGCGTACAGAACCAAGCCACAAAAATTCCAGGCAAACTCGTCCAAAATGTGGCCAGAACGGGGATACGATCGCTGCAACGATCGACCAATCGATGAACAATCAACCCTAGCCCATGCACCATTCCCCACAACACAAAGCCCCCTGTAGCTCCATGCCACAGACCACAGACCAGCATAACAATCATCAAATTCACACAAGTCCGCCACAGCCCACGCCGGGATCCGCCCAAGGGGAAATATAGATAATTTCGCAGCCAGTCCCCAAGGGTGATGTGCCAACGTCGCCAAAAATCAGCCAAATTGGTACTGAAATAGGGAAAATCAAAATTCTGCGGCAACTGAACCCCTAGCAACATGGCACTTCCGCGAGCCACATCCACATAGCCACTAAAATCTAAATAAATTTGGAATCCGTACGCAATCAACGCCAGCCAAAGATCTCCGCTCCCCGCCCGAGGAATATTCTCAAACGTCAGGGCTGTAAAGGTAGCTAGACGATCGGCAAAAATCCCCTTTTTAACCGCCCCACAAGCAATCAACCACAGCCCTTCAGTCATTTGATCAGCACGGGGAAAGGTAGCATTTTGGATTTGAGTGATGAATTGTGGATAGCGGGTAATTGGTCCAGAGATGATTTTTGGAAAAAAGAGTTTGTAACTAGCAAACCGAGGAAAACTCCCAGACGCAGGCGCACCCCGATAGACATCAACTAAGTAGGCAATACATTCAAATGTAAAAAAGCTCAATCCCACAGGCGTTAAGGCATTGATGGTTTTAAGCGCTGCTTCCGTTGGGGCGAGATTTAAATGGAAGAGTGCAGCAATGCCCGATAGGATTAGGAGTGCGATCGATTTGAAGCTGAAGAGTAAAAAAAGCTGAATAAACACACCTAACATCAAAAGTTGAAGGCGACGACGATTCCAATCTTGTTGGGCAAACTGCCAATCTTCAATTCGCCAATCTGGCGGTGCCCCGATCGCGCGACCTAGTTGAAACGTAATCCAGGTTAAGGCCAACAACAATGGAATATATTGCGGCTGAAGCGACGCATAAAATAACAAACTCGCAATAACTAAAACCCACATTTTGAGATGGGTTCCAGAGACTGACCAATAAATACCCAGGGTCCCCAACAAAAAGAGGGCATAGGTCAAGGAGAGAAAGTTCATGACAAACGCTAAACCTAGAGTGTGAATAGGTGTCTATACGAGACCTGTAGTGTAGCCGATCGATTGCCCTCTGATCACAGAATTTGATCCGACGGGTATAGGTCTCAGCATTAATCCAGAGCATGGCCAATAGAGAAACTGGCCCTAACCCCGAACGAAGGCATTAAGTCTCAATGACATACTAAAAATACGTTCAACTGTTCTGTGTCCTGTCGGCCTGTTTGGAAAAAATCCAGCAGGGACAGGGCAATTTTTTGTTTTTTAGCAGATGTTCTGAACGGATAGAGAGGCTGCGGAATGCGATAGATCTGTGCAATAGATTTATGGGAATATGAATGCCGACCTTTAAACCTATTAGATGAGTGGTGCGATCGATGAGTGACATTTTGCCGGAGAGTCAGGAAGAGTTTTATGAGAATGCCCACGGGGAACAAGCGGGTGATTTCATTAAGCTAGACCAGTTTCTAAAAGTAGTGGGCATGGTGGGCACGGGCGGCCAAGGAAAAGTGTTGATCCAATCGGGCGAAATACGAGTGAATGGGACCATTGAAACCCGCCGGGGCCGCAAGCTTCGCAATGGAGATGTGGTGGAAGCGTTTGGGGAGGGTTACACGGTAGAACTGACTAGTGGTAATGATGCTTGGGCGTAGTTTTTAGGCATAGATTAGGGTGGTGGGTGATTTTAGGTACAGCCTACGATCGCAACTTTGGTTTGGATTGGGATGTGATCCGTACCGATGGAGGGTAGGGTCATCCGATCGGTCATCCGGCCTAAAATGGTAATCTGGAATGGCGTTGTGCTGATTTGTAGTTGGGCTTGAACCTCATTGATCCTTTGGAGAATTTCTCATGTATCTCACTTGGTTAGACAGCAATTCTTGGTTAATTGAACTGGGTGAGGGCGAGAAAACAACCCGAATTTTAATGGATCCTTGGCTGGTTGGGGATTTGATGTTTGGCAGTGCGAACTGGTTTTTCCGTGGATTCCGGAAACAAGACCGATCGATTCCAGAAAATATTGATTTAATTTTGTTATCTCAAGGCTTGGAAGATCATGCCCATCCAGCCACGCTTAAAGCATTAGACAAATCAATTCCGATCGTCGGTTCTTCATCTGCCGCCAAAGTCGCAACATCATTGGGCTTCACTCAAGTTACTGAACTCAAACACGATCGAGTTTTTGCATTAGAGGGCAAAGTAAAAATTCAAGCCCTTGAAGGATCCACTGTTGGCCCCGGCACAAAAGAAAATGCCTACGTAATCAAAGACTTAGTTCAAGGCACAACCTTGTATTACGAACCCCACGGCTATCATTCACCAAAATTGAAGCAAATTGGGGCGATCGATGTAGTGTTAACGCCTATGGTTGATTTGAAATTACCGTTGGTCGGTTCATTTATCAAAGGCACATCCAGCGCATTAGAATTGGCGCAATGGGTGACACCACAGGTCATGCTACCGACGGCAGCGGGCGGCGATATTAATTTTGAAGGATTGCTGATTAAAATATTAAAAGCAGATGGTGGTCCGTCGCAATTACAAGAACAATTGATTTCAAAAGCATTGAAAACTCGCATTCTAGAACCTAAACCGGGAGAACGGACAGCGATCGTTTTAGAACCTCTGACAACTATGGTTTAAAAGGACTGCCATCACCCAAGAACGAAGCCAGTTAACCATAATTGTGAATTATGCAGAAACTTTCGGTATATCTCTTTTAGGTTCTCAAGAAACTCTTTTACTGTTATGCGAAACAATCACGTTATCCCGATCGTTTCTTCATATCAACCTCGATCGAAAAGCCACAAAAGAATCTGTTAGAACTGCTGCAAACTGGGAGGAAGCTGAGAAAGGTGAGCGATTAAGTTTATAATTGTTCACACTGTTCACCTAATTTCAGAGCGCCCCATGGATCGTCAAAAAGCCATCATCATCGGTTCAGGAATTGGCGGGTTGGCCTTAGGAATCCGACTCCAGAGCCTTGGATTCGACACCACCATCTTTGAGAAACTTGATGCACCGGGTGGGCGCGCTTATGTCCGCCGCGCTGAGGGCTTCACCTTCGACATGGGACCCACCGTCATCACCGTTCCCCACTTCATCGAAGAACTCTTCTCCCTAGAACGTGACTGCGCCGACCTTGGAAGCCCCGACTTCTCCCCCGAACTGCTCGACATCAACAGCCGGATCAAATCCGGGACAAGCGGCGGACCGAACACTTCCAAATACGTCAACATCGTTCCCGTCCTTCCCTTCTACCGGATTTACTTTGACGATGGAAGTTACTTTGACTACGACGGCGACCCCGAAAGCACCCGCCGCCAAATTGAAGCGATCGAACCTGATGATCTAGACGGATACGATCGGTTTCATGATGCTGCT
>JANXNM010000363.1 GCA_025354065.1 Synechococcales cyanobacterium 340R_concoct_173_sub
TACTCACCCAAGCAGCATCAGGAGAACGGACAGCACCATTCGGCAGCCGGAAGCCTGTCGAGGAGTCAAAGACAACGCCTAGTTTAGATTGACGATTCCATAAACCAAGGTCGAGATTTATGTTTGAATTCCGTTTCCCAGATTCCCAACCTGTTGGCGGCATCAGAACAAGTTCCCCTTGCGATGTAAGTTCAAGCTGAATATCATGATTTATCTGACAAAGTTCTCGAAAATCATCATGGGTAAGCTTAGTGAGAGGGTTAAGAGTTAGAACTGTCATGGGCCTCAAGGTTTAAGGTTGGCCGTCACTGAGCTTATTATATCGACTAGAGTTCTCTTCCAGTTGAGAATGTATAAACTCCTTTTCGTCATTACAATCAATCCAATGTTTCACTTAGTGATTCGATCGTCACACAGCATTTTTTGCCGATCGCACCATATCGCACCCCATTGAGTGATTAAGTGATCCGATCGAATCACTTGAAATCAAACCAACTCCCCTATCCGATCGTCCCCAATTGCGTCAAATACTGCATTGCCATAGCAATTGCATTAGCGATCGCATAGGGAGAACTCCGATAAAAATCACTCCAAGCCGCTGCTTTAAACTCATCATATCGATCGGTCTGCTCAGGATGTACCTTCAACCAAGCTAACCGCACCCCATGACCAATCAAAACATCTAACACAATGTATTCTTGAATTTTAAAATCAGGATTCTTCTCAATAATTGCAGCCAATTCCATTAGCGCTTCAACATTCGCCGATCGGTACTCAGGACCCTGAATCTTATTCAACAAATGCTCCACCTGAAGCGCAAATGTCGTCTCACCCTTTGTCATTTCACTCAACAACAAATGACTCTCCAACCGATTACGCCGCTCCAGTTTATCCCCAATCACCAATCCCTGACAGCGCTCCAACACCAGCCAAACTCGCTCATAGAAATTATCAGGCACCGTCCCGCTTGCGCCCTGTCCTTGCCTGAAACGCGACCAATCCTTTTCCTCTTCTTCTGTTTCTTTCTCCGGCACCACCCAATCCACCTTCGTCTGGGCTAACTTCAAATGTAACAACTCCTGCGATCGCAACATCTCATTCCCCATTTCATAGCCTTCTAATGTCGTGCGTAATCGTTCATAAATTGCGTAGGGACTCAGTTGCATCAAGGCTTCATAGGCTTCGTCTTGGGTCAAAGACGTCGTTCCAGCTAAGTCACTTGTCAACAACAAAATCAAATAGCCAACCCGAACTGTGAGCAAATTTTTAAACAAACTCGGGTCAGACTTAATTAGCAAACTAATGTAAACCAAAATCTCCTGACTCAATACCCGATCGCGAATGTCCTCACGACAGAAACATTGAATTTTTTCCATTAACTCCGTTAAAGACAACGGCCTTACAATTAGTGAATCTTCACTATACGATCGGCCTACTGAAATCCGCTTCTGCCGTACCAAGATATCGACTGTTGCATCCAGTAAATTTGCATCTACCTTATCAAGCAGTCCGGCAGCCCGCCGAACAATCCCCCAATAAGGCTGTCCATTAACATCTCCACGACTTGCTTTATGATAAATCTCCTCAATTAAGCGGCCCACCAGCACTGGCTGATCTGTTGCAATTCCCGTATCAAAGATCAATCCTTTTAGCTTCATTAACACATTCAAAATCTCAATCTGCTCATACAGATTTTTAGTTCCTATTAGTCGCTTGATTAGAGTTTTAATATTCGATTCCCGCTCAAGTCTAAATTCTTGAGAACTACTGAGAGGTTTAGTGTTCTTCGCATCAAAACTCAGGTGCTGGGTTAAATGATTTAAGTCTAAAAATTCTAGGGTTTCCAACTCCGGCAAAAAGTCCAACCGATCGCGCCCCGCCGTCAACATTAACTGATTCAAAGGCCCCACTTTCACCGGAACATCCCCGCACATTCCTTCTTGAAACTCCTGAACCATCCCCAAGAGCGCATCTTGGCCCCGATCGAGCATGTCGTGCGTAATTAAAAGCGTCATCACTGGACGACCTGACTGCCGCCAATGACGATGAATATAAGCCAGTTCACCTTTAATGTTCGACACTAAAAAGTGATAATCCAAGGTCAAATAAAACTTCTGTTCGTCCAAAAAGGCAGGCAAAAACACCATCGATCGATCGCGAATTTTATACACCTTCGAGGTCGTCAAACTTCGCATTAACCGTATCGGGCGACCCGTCAAACCCAATTTCCCGTTATGGCCCAATCGTGTATAAGCCAAAGCCAAATCCTTCGCCGGACGTACCTGAATCGGGTCTACCTGGCTTAAGGTTTGGGTTGGAATATTATAGGCCGCGAGTTTTAATTGCAATGGCTCATCTTCTGCCAATAACGCAATTTGCACAGTCGCCCGTCGCACATAGCCAACTCTCATATGGGAATTCAACGGATCTACATCCGCCACCGTCAGCAGCCCTTCATTCAACATTTGCGCCAAATAATACAAACTCTGCGCCCAAACTAAGGGTAAATTAGCGTTTGCTTCACGGGTTTGGCTTTTAGGTTCTTGTTTCTCAGCCTCGATCGCATCTTCCGGCACAAAATACACTTCTGGCAGCAACATAATGCCATCTCGCTCGATCGCTACTGCCGCTAACTTTTCTAAATAGGATGTTGCTTGTTTACGATCGCCCCGAAAAATTCCATCTAACGCCAAATAGGTAAAGAACAGGGGCCATTCACATTCAATATGTTTAAACGCCTGCAATTCTGTCGGTTCGTAGTGCAATCGACTCGTGTCTTCTACAACTGTTTGATGTCCATCTCTCAGAAAGCGAATACAACCATAATTGCCTTGTAAGCGATCGATAATCTTCTGTCGCGTTTGTTCAACTTGGTCAGGGTCTTCAATTGCAAAGGCCGGATACCCAATCACACTCAACAACGCCGCATCTACTTCCTTCGAGATTGATTCACGGGGTAACAAAGACTTTAACGTCATCCGACATCGGGCAATCTCGTCCGGCAACACATGAATCACTGAATCCTGCGTCCCCCGCATCCCAAACAAATTCAACCCATTCATCGCCTCAAGTGCCGCCTTCGCCATCCCCACCGAACTCGCATTCAGCTCCACGCCCCCGTGATTAATTTTGTTTCCCCGTTCCCAAATTCCATAGTCCGGAGTCCGGTAGGCCCGACCAATGTAGTACACCAAATTTTGAACAAAATCAACTTCATCTTGAGTGAATACAATAGCCAATCCCGAAAGCGTCATCTGCGCCAACATAACCAGAAAAAGTGACGTGGCATCAATCTGCAAGTGTCCCCAGCCATCATCTGGTACCACCGTATCGCCTGTCGTGGTGCTGTATTTCGCGTGCAGTGCATCTGTTGGCGCCTGGGTGTGCTTAAATTTCTCGACCTTGTGGGCCTGCCGCATCATCGAAAATAGCAGCCCCCTCATCAACTTCACCACCGATTGCTCTAACTCATAGAGCCTTCCTGAGGCCAAATCCGTCTTCCGATACGCCAGCGCCAAGCCCCACACAGCCAATATGCTATAGACGTTATCCCGAACCCAAGCATCGGTATAGTCTCCATGGGCGTTCACCGCCGTACTCGCTGGCAGCAGCCCCGTAATCGGATTTTGACGCGACAAAATTACCGTTTGAATCTCACCATAAAAGCGATCGAGACGGGATTCAAGAGTCGGCATATTAGCAACCATAGGGTTCAAGTTCAAGGTAGTACGGATTGAGAAGATTTTATCCTAACCCGAATCCAAAACTAGACTTGTTCACTGTAATAGCTTCTTGAGTAATCCCACTATCAAGATCCAGCGATCGCCGCGCCCCAAAACAACCCATCTACCAACAACGTACTCAAAATCGCCCCGCCACAAGCCCACGATGCCAACGATCGTCGTCGCACACTATAAATCCCAACAGCGATCAGCAACGACAATAAGACTGCCGCCGATGAGTATCCCAGCGGTGTATTCATCAATTTCAGCGCCTGAGCAAACTCAAACTCCGCCATTGTCGGATCCAGCATTACTCGTCGCCAAACGCCCGTTAGATCCAACAAATGCAAGTAGACATCCGTCACGACGGTGCCAAACAATGAACCCAAATAAAACAAAACCCCAATCCGACACCAGCCTTTTCGTAAGGCCAAAATCGCAAAGGGCAACCCCAACGCTTCAACAGGCAAATGCCACAGCGGTTCAGTTCTCAACCAACCCCAGTACAACGATCCCGATAGCCAAGTCCAAGAAAACCCTGCAACGAGTTCACCCCAAACCCGAGTTGCCGATCGCTGCGACAGATATACACTCAACCAAACCCAAACAATAGTTCCAACCAACGACACAACGGGCAACGATCGCACTAGGGGAGCCTGAACAAACACAGGAGCCGATACCAAAAATGCCGAAGCCACCAGCACCGACCAGCGCACACTACGTCCATCACCCAATAAATAATCCCAGTTGCCCGTTACCACACTGCTACTGCGATCGCCCATCCTAAATTCGTCAGATAGCCGCGTAGTAGCCACCTCTCTCATGGGCGCAAACGTTGATGGGGAAACAGAGGAAGTAACCAAGGGATTGCTCTTGATAAAGTTCTTACTGCGTTAATTTAATATAATTAACGTTACTTAACAATAGCATACACAAAAGCTATCGAGACCATCCGATCGCATCCCAAAATCCTGCTTAAGTACAAGCCTGCCCACTCATGATCTGCCACAATACGCAGGTATAGATTCTACAAATTCCATCGAGAGACTGATTTAATATGATGCCCGACCTAATCCTGACCGCTGAGCCTAATTTATTTTTCCAAGTCTTCCAAGGACTCGTCATGGGCTTGATTCAGGGTATTACTGAATTTCTCCCTATCAGCAGCACTGCCCACTTGATAATTTTTCGTGATTTGCTGCATTGGGAAGCGAGTGGTGGCTGGTCTAAGGCCAGTATAGATGCTATTCAATTCGGCAGCGTCATCGCCGTGCTCATTTACTTTTGGAAAGACTTCACCTTTATTATCAGTGGAGCTTGGAGCGCCTTCCAGCAGAAAAATTGGCATCGCGAAGAATGGCGGATTTTCATTGGTATCGTCATCGGCACAATCCCAGCATTGGCGGGTGGTCTGCTACTTAAAAAGTTGGGAATTAAGCTCGAAAGTCCGCTGCTGATCGCTACTATGTCTATTGTAATGGCACTTCTTCTGGGACTTGCTGAAAAAATCGGCACCCGTAAGCGTAACTTCCATCAACTCCGAAGCAGCGACGGTATGCTCGTCGGATTGGGGCAAATGATCGCACTCCTTCCCGGTGCATCGCGATCGGGTTCGACGCTTACAACCGGATTGCTTTTGGGCCTCGATCGTGAAACCGCTGCTCGCTTCTCGTTTCTATTAGGCTTCCCAACTTTGACAATAGCCACTCTTGCTCAAGCCAAAGATGTAATTGGTGAATCCAGTATGATCATCCCATTGATCATTGGCATGATTTCAAGTTTAGTATTCTCACTCCTATCAATTAAATGGTTACTTAATTTCCTTAAAAACCAATCCGCTTGGATCTTCGTTTGGTATCGACTAGGTTTTGCGGCGTTTCTTTTGGCTGCCATCTCTCAAAAATGGCTCTAGGGGATGAGTTTATTAAAGATTGGTTTTTGAAGTGCAGTTTGAGATTTTATGAACTGTAGTATGACCACCATACACAAGGGCTTAACCCGATCGGAATAGGTGGCATTTTATGGGATAATTTATTGAGATGTAGGCTGCATGGGGGAATCCGAGCGTGTTAGATGCAAACGATGCAAGGGTTTTCGATGCGTTGGTCATCGGAGCCGGACCCGCCGGGACAATTATTGCATCGGCATTAGCAGAGCAAGGATTAAAAGTCCAAGGGTTAACTGCAACACCCCTCAATACCATTTGGCCCAATACCTATGGAATTTGGCGTGATGAATTAGAATTACTGGGTCTGACGCACTTATTAGGGCATTCCTGGACTGATTGTGTGTCCTATTTCTCAAAGGGTAAAGTTAAGCATGAGCGAACCTATAGCTTTTTTGACAAGACAAAATTTCAACAGCATTTTTTAGATATCTGTGAAAAATTCGGTGTTTCTTGGGTCAAAGGCAATGCCAAATTAATTGAACATCAAGCCACGCATTCCAGCGTCACTCTTACCTCTGGAGATATTTTACAGGCCCGGATTGTCGTGGATGCCAGTGGCCACAAACCTGTTTTTATTAAACGCAAAGGTGACCCTACGATCGCCTATCAAGCCGCCTATGGCATTATGGGACGGTTCAGTTCGCCGCCCGTCCATGACAATCAAATGGTGTTGATGGACTTTAGAAGCGATCATCTTTCAGAAACCGATCGCCAACAGAATTCGCCAACATTTCTGTATGCCATGGGATTTGGCGATGGCCTTTATTTCGTTGAAGAAACATCATTATCATCAGCTCCAGCGATCGGGTTTGATCTACTAGAACGGAGGTTGCGAAGTCGGCTTAAATCACGAGGAATTGAAGTCCTAGAAGAACACTATATTGAACGCTGTTTGTTTCCAATGAATTTGCCAATGCCAAGTTTTGACCAACCGATCGTAGCCTTTGGGGGCGCGGCCAGTATGGTTCATCCAGCCTCCGGGTATTCTATTGGGGCACAATTGCGACGAGCACCGGACTTAGCGATCGCCATTGCTGCTGCAATTCAAGCGGAAACAGCATCTCCCTATGAAATTGCTCAGGCCGGATGGAAGGGGCTTTGGCCAGACGATTGTTTACGAAAATATTATCTTTATCGGTTTGGATTAGAAAAGTTAATGCGGTTTGATGAAGCACAACTCAATCATTTTTTTGAGACATTCTTTGCCTTGAAAACCCCGCAGTGGTCAGGATTTCTATCTGATAGATTAACAACTATAGAATTGATTGGTGCAATGCTCAATCTCTTTGCAAAATCCCCTAATGACGTACGATGGGGATTGATGCAATTTCTGGGCACCGAAGGCTCACTTTTTTGGGAATTCTTAAAAGTTTGAATATTGCTCAATCCTGATAAAAATTATTTAATAATCAGAGGAACATCATGTCAAATCAAACAGAAGTTTCGGCAACTATTACAAATTATCTACACACCATTTATGAAGCGATCGCATCAGGAGATTACGATCGTTTTCTTTCCGTCGGCAATGAAGCCTATGTCGAAGGCATCACCCAGGAGCAGTTTGAAAACGTCAGCCAGCAACTGGCTCCGCGCATGGCCGCTGGCTATGACACAGTTTACCTTGGTCAACTCAGACAAGCTCACTATCAAATTTATCTATGGAAATTCAGTTTTGAGGATGACGGTGATGAATATGTCATACGAATGACCATGGATAACGATCGGGTTGCTGGAATATTGATTACATAACACCCATGAATTCAGCCCAATATCAAACCCCTATCGCCGATCGTCTCCGCACTTCAGCCCAATCTGATAACGTTCCATTTCATACTCCCGGTCATCACAAAGGCCAAGGAATTGATCCTAAATTAAAAACTTGGTGGGGCGAGGCCATCTTTCGGGCTGATCTACCCGAATTGCCAGAACTCGACAATTTGTTTGCACCAAATGGCATAATTGCAGAAGCCCAGACCTTAGCCGCAGAAGCTTGGGGAAGCGATCGGACTTTCTTCTTGACCAATGGCTCAACTGCTGGCGTAATTGCATCAATTTTGGCGGTGTGTAATCCAGGCGATTCAGTCTTGGTGCCCCGTAATGTTCATCGATCGGTAATTTCAGGATTGATTCTCTCAGGCGCAAATCCAGTATTCATGATGCCAGAGTACGATGAACAATTAGGCATTGCTCACGGCGTTACAGTAGATACAATAGCAAATCATCTCGCTAGCAATCCTAAAATTAAAGCAGTTCTAATCGTCAACCCAACTTATTATGGTGTATGTAGTGATGTCGTTACGATTGCAAATTTAACTCATCAGTATGATCTACCATTGATTGTAGACGAAGCCCACGGCGCACATTTTCAGTTTCATTCAGCCTTACCAACCGCAGCTTTATCAGCAGGCGCAGATATTGTCATTCAATCCACTCATAAGACACTTTCAGCATTAACTCAAGCCTCAATGTTGCATATGCAAGGCGATCGAGTATCAGCCGATCGTTTAGCAAAATCATTACAGCTCGTTCAATCCACAAGCCCAAGCTATTTACTACTCGCATCATTAGATACAGCGCGAATGCAAATGGTAACTCAAGGTGAAATACTATTAGGAGAAGCAATCGATCGGGTGCAAAGAGTACGATCGGAAATCAATAATATCACTAATATCACAACGTTAGAATTCACACATATCCCTGGATTCCATGAACTTGATCCATTACGAATTACGGTTTTGATTTCTGGAATAGACGGGTTTACAGCGGATGAAATTCTACATGAGGAACTGGGAATCACCTGTGAACTGCCGGGACTTCAGAGTTTGACCTTTATCTCCACCCACGGCACCATAGACGCAGATTACGATCGGCTTCTGACGGGATTGCAAGAGTTAAGCGATCGGATTTTAGAACCCCACAATAACCCTTTTAACTATGAGCTTTTCACAGAAATTCCAACCATTGTTCTATCACCACGAGATGCTTTTTTTGCAAAGTCTAAACTAGTAAGCGTTAGTGATGCGATCGGCCTTACTTCAGCTGATTTAATCTGTCCCTATCCCCCCGGAATACCGATCGTTATGCCAGGAGAACGGATTACAGAAAACGCGATCGTATACTTACAGCAGATTGTGGCGGCGGGAGGAGTGTTGACAGGGTGTGCTGATGGTGATTTGCAGATAATGCGAGTGATAGATAATTAAGGAACGCATTATCGATTATGCAAACCACAGATCAATCTATTCACATTAGATCGGCGAAGAATGAAATAGTTTCTTTCAATGCTGAGATGAATATATCAATTTCCTCGCGGGTATTATAGAAATAAACACTAGCACGGGCAGTAGCTGTGACTTTGAGAATAGTATGCAATGGCTGAGTGCAATGATTGCCCGATCGCACGGCCACACCCGCTTGATCCATTAAGGTAGACAAATCATTGGCATGTAATCCTTCGACGGTAAATGCTGCAAGCGCCCCACGACCGCTACCGTCAGGGTTGGGCATGGGTCCATAAATCGTGAGGTTTGGAATCGTCGCGAGTTGTTCAAATAAGTATTTGATTAATTCTTGTTCGTAGTCATGAATTCGATCGAGACCAATGGCCATCAAATAATCCACCGCTGCCCCAATCGCAATGGCCTCGGCGATCGCTGGAGTGCCTGCTTCAAATTTGTGGGGTAAATCTGCATAGGTTGAATGATCCAAATACACATCTTGAATCATTTCACCTCCACCCATAAATGGCGGCATCTCACGGAGCAAATCAAGTTTGCCATACAAAAAACCAATTCCAGTCGGCGCACACATCTTATGGCCGGATGCAACAAACCAATCACAATCCAAATCCTGAACGTCAATTTTCATATGGGGCGCACTTTGGCATCCATCAATCAAAACCTTAGCCCCGATCGCATGGGCTTCCGACGCGATCGCTTTGACGGGATTGATGCAGCCTAATGTATTTGAAACGTGAACAACGGAGACGAGTTTGGTTTTTGGGGAGAGAAGCGATCGGTAATGGTCGAAATCAAACGTTTGCTCGGGGGTTAATTGCACATGTTTCAAAACTGCCCCGGTCCGCTGAGCGACGAGTTGCCAGGGTACGAGATTGCTATGATGTTCCATGACCGTGAGAATGATTTCATCCCCCGGTTTAAGCGTATTCATTCCCCAAGCGTAGGCGACTAAATTAATTGCTTCTGAAGCATTGCGGGTATAGACAATTTCGTCGCGCGATCGGGCATTGATGAAAACCGCCAATTTGTCCCGTGCGCCTTCGTAGGCTTCAGTAGCACGGGCACTAAGAGCATGGGCACCGCGATGGACATTTGAGTTGTCCTGTTCGTAATAGTCCTGTAAGGCTTTAATGACGGCGATCGGCTTCTGGGAAGTTGCGGCGTTATCCAGATATACCAAAGGTTTGCCGTAGACTTCCTGATTCAAAATTGGAAAATCTTTACGGATTTCTAGGGCGAGGGATTTGGTGGCTGTGGGTGTCATAAGGCGATCGCGAAGGTCGAATGCTTATCTAGTGTAGCGAAGATTGGGGAATGTTGAGTTGAAAAATGAAGAATCAACTACAGATATAGGTAGTCCGACGACGGGGATTAGAGCTTCGTGAAGGACTATCTACACTTATGAACATTACATTTTTTCCCTATTCAACTTTTCGCTCCAAAATCTCCTTGAGCACCAGGGTCACCACCGCCAAGAATGCCAACAGGACCGCCGCTGAATAGGCTGACTCCGTTTGGTATTGTTTGTATGCTTCCTCCACAAATAACGGTAAACTCTGGGTTTGTTGACTCAGGTTTCCCGACACCACGGACACCGCCCCAAACTCGCCCATCGCCCGCGCATTGGTCAGCAACACACCATACAATAAACCCCAACGAATATTTGGTAAAGTCACACGCCAAAACGTCTGCCATTCACTTGCCCCCAGAGTTGCCGCTGCTTCTTCTTGTTCTGCCCCCGCTTCTTCTAATACTGGAATTACCTCGCGGACAACAAAGGGCATACTGACAAATAATGTTGCGAGTAACATTCCTGGAAACGCAAAAATAATTTGAATATTATTGCTATTCAACCAAGGCCCAAACCAACCCGATCGGCCATACAACAAAATCAACATCAACCCGGCGACCACTGGCGAAATTGAAAAGGGTAAATCAATCACACTCAACAAAAACGATCGGCCCCAAAATCGATTCCGCGTCAAGGCCCAAGCCGCACACAGCCCAAAAACCACATTAATCGGTACTGCAATCAACGCCAACATCAACGTCAAGCCTGCGGCTGATAAAAAATCAGGTTTGGTTAAATTTTCAAAAAAGGCTCCCGTGCCTAGTCGGAAAGCTTGATAAAACACATTCACCGCTGGAATGTACAAGACTAATCCCAAATAGACAACAGTGATGCCAATTAAGAGTGTTGGCACCCAGCTTTTTTTTAGATTGCGATTGGTCAATGGCTTATCTAGCATAGTTAGCGGTTGTGGATTACTGGTCATAGCGACGGCCCCAAGCTTGTAGTAAATTAATACTGAACAAAATCACCAACGAAATCATCAACATCACTACCCCAATCACCGTCGCCCCAGGCACATCAAATTGCTCTAGACGTTGAAAGACGAGTACGGGGGTAATTAAATCTTTAAACGGTGTATTCGAAGCCACAATCACCGTCGAACCATATTCACCGACAGCCCGCGAAAACCCTAAGGCCACTCCCGTTAAAATCGATGGAAACAACGGGGGGAAAATTACATTCCAGAAGGTTTGCCAAGGCGACGCACCCAAACACCAAGCCGCTTCCTCAATGTCTTTATTAATCTCTTGCAATACAGGCTGCACCGTCCGCACCACAAACGGCAATGAAATAAAGACCATCGCGACCCCAACCCCCAAGCGACTAAAGGCAATCTGAATCCCAAACGGCGCAACCAACGAACCAACCCATCCCGTTTTGCTATACACCGTCGCGATCGTCAATCCGGCCACCGCCGTTGGCAAAGCAAAGGGCAAATCTACCGAGGCTTCAATGAAGCGTTTCAGGGGGAAATCATAGCGCACCAAAGTCCAGGCAATTAATGTGCCAAAAAATCCATTAATTAATGCGGCAATAAATGAAGTCGTAAAAGTCACATCATAAGTAGACAATGCGACAGGACTGGTTGCGATCGCCCAAAACTCAGCGGGTGAGACGGTTGCAGCTTTTGCAAACATTGCTGAGATCGGGAGTATCAACATTAAAAAAAGATAGCCTAGGGTCACGCGCCATGCCCAAGAGGAGGCTTTAAGTTGCGCCCAAACTTGAAGGGGAAAGGATTGCGGTCGGATTGATTCTGAGACAGATGAATTCATAGAGAAACCCAAATAATTAACTCGAAATTAGGATGAACTTACAATCCATTACGAATGCGATCGAACATGGCCCCATCCGCAAAGAACTGCTGTTGAATTGCAGCCCAACCGCCATAGTCCTTCACCACCGCTAAATCTACAGCAGGATACCGAGCGACGTACTCCGGCTTCTGTGCAACCACCTGATTCACCGGACGAAAGCCCGCCTTTGCAAATTCTTCCTGCCCCTCGGGACTATATAAATATTGTACAAATGCCTCAGCTACGGCTCGGTTTCCATGTTTATCCACATTCTTGTCTACGACAGCTACGGGGTTATCAATCGAAATATTGACCTTAGGAATTGCATATTCAATCTTCACGCCTTTCTGTTGTAGCAATATCACTTCATTCTCATAATTAATCAATGCATCGCCTTGGCCTTGTTTGAAAAATGCATCACTCGACTCCCGCGAATCCTTGGCCATAATAGGCACATTTTTGAATGCTCTTTTCACTAAACTTTCCGCTTCTTTATCATTACCATGAAGCTTCATCGCCCCATTCCACACCGCCAAAAAATTCCATCGTGCCACACCAGAAGTCTTTGGATCCGCCGTAATCCATTGCACTCCGTCTTTACTCAAATCATTCCAATCGTTAATTCCCTTTGGATTGCCGGGGCGGGTCATCAATGCCGCCACACTTTTCGACACGATCGCATCATTCGGCAATTCAGTTTCCCAACCCGGCTGAATCAATCCAGCTTTTTCAATTTTTTTCATATCCAGCCCCAGAGATAAATGCACAACATCCGCATCTAAGCCATCAATCACCGCACGCGTCTGCGTCCCCGACCCACCATAACTGCGCTTAAATATCACCGACTGCCCATGTTCCTGCTTCCATTTCTGAGCAAACTTAACAATGATCGCCTCGTGAGCTATTTTTGTCACCGAAAATGACACCAGTGTCACCTCGACCTGATCGTCCGATGACTGCTTCCCACAGCTTATCAATCCCATCAAAAATAGGGTCATCAAACCTAACACTAGACTGCGTTTCATCACCAGCGATCGACCCTTCACAGCACCCATAATCCGACTCTCTAATGCTCTGGCTGATTTAATCTACGGTACTTTGGTCGAGATAGCGGGGTATCTCCATGAAGGAGAATCCTAC
>JANXNM010000849.1 GCA_025354065.1 Synechococcales cyanobacterium 340R_concoct_173_sub
ATTTTTATTTTCATACATTGCCCCGCTTCCCAAGCGTTCAAGTTCACGCCATTTAGTCATTTTCACAACAGGCTGTATATCTTTAACTGGTGAAGAAAGCCCGCTCTTGGGATCTAAGAAACTTATTCGTCGTATCGCCAACGTAATTGCAGGACTTTTTAATTGTAGTTGTAGCTGCTTCACATTACGAGGTTCATCTAATTTCACTGTACTTGTGTACATGTGAGATTCACACGTACCAGAATTACGACTTACCGTCGTACTCTCAGACACTTTCGCTCGACTATGCTTCATCAAAGGCTTCACGTCAGGACAGTCAAATGCTTGCTCAGCGGTGTCACGTCCCGCAAGTAAGGAATGATCTTCAATGGTACCGTTAAAGTCAATCACTCGAAGATTCATCACAACCGAGTTGTTGCGAACCCCAACCGAGTTACTTAATGATGTCTCCAAAGCGATCGTTGCAGTCTGAGGAGTTTCTTTAGCTAGTTCGATGGAAACAAGTGGAATGATTATCTTTGATTCAAAACTGGGAGCACCTAGGACAAATGAAACAATGTCTGTAGGTGAAAAAGCACCATTGTTGTTGCCTTTTCCCGTTGAGGCTCGAAAATTTGCATTTGTTTCCTCAGTCATTAAAAGCTTCTGACTTAACAAATATTTTGTTGACATCAAATCAAAACCACGGTCCTGATCACTAATTGCTTGACTTGAAAAGACACCTCCTAGTTCCATATGTAAAAGATTGTTGACACGAGAAAGCGCTAACGGGGAGTATCCATTTGATACTGAGATATTCCACAGACGATTCAGGTTAGGAAACATAAGATCTTTTCGTAATCCCAATCCATGGGTAACAAAAACCCCCTCCTGTATTAAAAGACGCTGACGTGCGACATCTATCGTTGGCTGATATTTTAGATAAAAAAGAGGCGGTTTCAATGTGTCTACTCTAGGCATGATGTTAGTAGACGACCAATTGTGAAACCAGAATCCATAGCTCGCCATATCTAAGACTAAGACACTCAGAATTACCAATGAACTCAGTATACGTTGTGGCGATCGGAACCATGTGATAACAGCCAAAATAGAGCAGGCAAAGATAATGATTGGAACACCAACAGCAGGATTAGACCAAGGCAAGAACGTCAACTCTTCCATTCCAATCCGTTTCAACCCGACTTGGAAATCCTGACCACACAACGCAGCAACAATAGCAATGGTAAGGAATACAACAAGTGAAAATATGATTAAGATTTTATAGACAGTACTCTTTGAAATTTGTCTTTGCTGAATACTTGAGACTCCCAATCCTGCTAAGATACTCACGGCTAATGCAAGCTCAATGGAATGACGCGCAGGAATGCGGAAAATGTTATAAATAGGTACAAAATACATCAGTTTTGCTGGGAAGAAATACTTGCCAAAAATAATGATGAATATAGTGATTGCCACCACACACCAAAATCTAGCAATACTTGAGCGACGATTCGCCACAGCACCAATAGTTGCCAAAATTAAAGGCAGAATTCCTACATAAGTCGCTATATCAATAGGATTAGCTTCCCCACCCCAATAAGAGACACTATATGGCGGCAAAGCAATACCACTACCAAATAAAAATGGGAAAATATATTGTAGTGACTGCCACAGAGGAAGCGATCCTGCAAAAAATGTATCTTGAGTCATTTCTGCACGCACACTCAGTCGAGACAATTCAGCGGTAGGAAGTAACTGGACTGCGCAGATCCCCAAACCAACCACTATCACTCCAATAACGTGACGATAATATTTCCAGCGACCAATCGGAGCTTGCCAGCCTAAAAATAATGCATAGAATGTACTCAGGCCAATACCATATATGGAAATCTGTGGATTACCACCAAAGAAACAGCAAACGAATGAACCGACCCCCATTACCAACCAAATACGTCGCACAGAATGGCGTAATTTCTCTAATGAGCAAAGCAGAAGAGGAATCCAAGC